>NZ_JBRREK010000023.1:0-79157 GCF_056760235.1 Stenotrophomonas sp. STEN018 | reverse complement strand
CCCCCCCCCCCCCCTCCCTCCTCCGCCCTCCCCGGGCCCCGGCGCCCCCCCCCCCCCCCCCCAAAAAAAAACCCTAAAAAACCCACCGGCCCCCCCCCCCCCCCCTTTCTGTTTGCGTAAGCCCTATGGGCTTACTTGGCCATTTCCGACATCACCACCATGTCCAGCACGTAGGCCTGCGACGGCGCATCGGCCGGCGGGTTCTTGATCTGGTAACGCTTCAGACGCAGCACGTTACGCACGCCCTGCTCATGCTTGTAACCTTCGATGTTGCCGTAGAAGTTGGTGAACTCACCGCGCTTGCCCTGTTCCAGGCCCTGCTCGTTGTACTTCACTTCACGCACCTGCAGGCAGGTAGCGTCCTTCATCAGCGGGTGCGGGCATGGCTTGGTCTGCGGCTCCACTTCCATGAACACGATCTCGCCCGGGCCGCCGTAGCGGGTTTCGGCGGTCGGCTCGGCGCGGAAGCTGAGCACGTCGCCCTTGGCGGTGACCAGTGTCATTGCCGACGCGTCCAGTGCCCGCACGGTCAACTTGCCCTGCAGGCGCTCGCTGATCAGGCCGTCAACCGCCATCAGCGGGCCCTGGCAGGCCTTGTTGGTGGACATCAGGTTGCCGACGGTCAATGCACCGGCTTCCAGCGTGTAACCGCCGCCGATGTTGTTGCAGGCATTGCTGACCGACAGGCGGTTGTCCTTGAAGTCTAGGGTCAGCGGCTTGTCGGCCAGTACGAACAGACCGTCGATGCGCTTGCCGCTGGCGTCCACGGCGTTGTCCAGCAGCCAGTGGTTTGCCGCCAGCTGGGTGGTGTCGAGGTTCGCGGCAGGAGCGGCGGTGCTGGTGTCGGGGGTGGCTGCGGTTTCGCTCTTGGTGGTGGCCGGCGGGTTGCTGCAGGCGGTCATGAGGGCGATGGGCAGTGCCAACAGAAGAATGCGCTTCATGGTGAACTCCTTGTGGTGCGTTGGAAAAGTCAGGACGTCAAACGGCCATGGCCGGATGGCGGGGTTGCACTTGCTACTGCACGTTCAGTTACCAGCAGGCAAAAACAACAGCAGGCCGAAGCCCAATGCAATGCGGTATAGCGCGAAGCCGGTGAAGGGACGGCGTTTGATGTAGCTCAGCAGCCACTTCACCACGATGAAGCCGGTGATCGCCGCTGCCACGAAGGCTACGCCTACGTCGGTCCAGTTTTCGTTGCCCAGCTGGCCTTTCTTGAACATCTCAAGCAGGGCATAGCCGCTGGCCGCGAACATGGTCGGGACGCCGACCAGGAAAACGAATTCGGCGGCCGCGGAGCGGCGGGTCAAGCCAAGCAACATGGCCAGGAAGATGGCAGCGGCCGAACGCGAGGTGCCCGGGAAGACGCCAGCCACCACCTGCGCCAGGCCAACCGCGACGGCAACCTTCCAGGTCACCGTGTCGCTGTCGGGCAGGCGTCCGGCAAAGCGCTCGGCAACCAGCATCCAGGCGCCACCGATAACCAGCGCCCAAGCCACCGGAGTGACGGCATCCGGCAATTCCCAGCCGGCCAGGCGTACCGGCAGACCAACCACGGCGGTGACCAGAAAGGCCACGCCCAGCTTCATCACGTAGTCACGGTTGTCGCGCTGGTTCAAGCCTGTGGCCAGCGACCACAGCCGCTGCCGGAACGCCAATACCACGGCCAGGATGGCACCGGCCTGGATGACGATGTTGAAGAAGTCCGAGCGCGCGCCCAGCCAATGCTGTGCGATCAGCAGATGGCCGGTACTGGAAATCGGGAGGAATTCGGTGAGGCCTTCGAGAATGCCCAAGAGCAGGGCGGAGAGCAGGTCGGACATGAGTGCTTGAGTGGGAAAAGGCGGGCACAGCATAGAGCATTAAGTGTTACGCACCTGTATGGTGCGTTGCATGAAAACAGCACCAGATTGGTGCTTATAACCGCTGGCACTAATTGCTTGCAATCAATAAAAACAATGCGTTACGGCGCTTTGAAAGTTGGCACGTCATTTGCTTTGATACAGGCACATCATCCATCCGAGGTTGCACCCGATGTCGCTGGAAAACGTTGAGAAGCTGATCAAGGACAACCAGATCGAGTTCATCGACCTGCGTTTCGTCGACATGCGTGGCATCGAGCAGCACGTGACCTTCCCGGTTTCGATCATCGAGCCGACCCTGTTTGAAGAAGGCAAGATGTTCGATGGCAGCTCGATCGCCGGCTGGAAGGGCATCGCCGAGTCGGACATGGTGCTGCTGCCGGACGCTGACAGCGCCTACGTTGACCCGTTCTACGCCGACCCGACCCTGGTGCTGATCTGCGACGTGCTCGACCCGGCCACCATGCAGGGTTACGGCCGCTGCCCGCGCGGCATCGCCAAGCGCGCCGAGTCGTACTTGAAGTCCTCGGGCATCGCTGACCTGGCGTTCTTCGGCCCGGAACCGGAATTCTTCATCTTCGATTCGGTGCAGTTCGCCAACGACATGGGCAACACCTTCTACAAGATCAATTCTGAAGAAGGCGCCTGGAACACCGGCAAGAGCTACGACGGCACCAACACCGGCTACCGTCCGACCGTGAAGGGTGGTTACTTCCCGGTGCCGCCGACCGACTCGCTGCACGATATCCGCGCCGAGATGTGCAAGGTGCTGGAAAAGGTCGGCATCGAAGTCGAAGTGCACCACCACGAAGTGGCCAATGCCGGCCAGTGCGAGATCGGCGCCAAGTTCAATACCTTGGTGACCAAGGCTGACGAACTGCAGCGCATGAAGCACGTCATCAAGAACGTCGCGCATCGCAACGGCAAGACCGTCACCTTCATGCCCAAGCCGCTGGTCGGCGACAACGGCAGCGGCATGCACGTGCACCAGTCGCTGGCCAAGGGTGGCAACAACCTGTTCTCCGGTGACGGCTACGGCGGCCTGAGCCAGATGGCGCTGTGGTACATCGGCGGCATCTTCAAGCACGCCCGTGCGATCAATGCCTTCGCCAACTCCGGCACCAACAGCTACAAGCGCCTGGTCCCGGGCTTCGAAGCACCGGTGATGCTGGCCTATTCGGCCCGTAACCGTTCGGCTTCGTGCCGCATTCCGTGGGTGTCCAACCCGAAGGCACGCCGCATCGAAATGCGTTTCCCGGATCCGATCCAGTCCGGCTACCTGACCTTCACCGCGCTGATGATGGCCGGCCTGGACGGCATCAAGAACCAGATCGACCCGGGCGCACCGAGCGACAAGGATCTGTACGACCTGCCGCCGGAAGAAGAGAAGCTGATCCCGCAGGTCTGTTCCTCGCTGGACCAGGCACTGGAAGCGTTGGACAAGGACCGCGAGTTCCTGAAGGCCGGCGGCGTGATGAGCGACGACTTCATCGACGCTTACATCGCGTTGAAGATGAAGGAAGTCACCGCGTTCCGCGCAGCGACCCACCCGCTCGAATACCAGCTGTACTACGCAAGCTGAGTTCACCAGCTGATGTAACGGCGGCCATCGCATAGCGCTGGTCGCCGGCAACACCAGGTGTAGTTACTAGCTGTTGTTAGGCGGCGGTGGCGTGGACCCTCCCCCTCCCATCTGCGTCATCGCCGCCGCCTTTGTTGCTGGGGAGCACAAAGGTGATGCAACAGCCAGCAACACGCCTGCTCCGGGCAAGAGAATCCGAGCGCGCGGCATGGGCCACTCCTCCCTCCCGCGTGGTTGTAGCGGCCGGTAGCAATGCCGGCGGCAACAGCCAGGCCCATGATGCGTTCGGCGCAACAGCCAGCGGCCAGACAATGGCCGGTGGAAGACACGATGCCGGCCCGCAGCCGCAGGCCGGTCTCCTCCACATCGGGACATGCGCATGAAATTAATCTCCGCGATCATCCGTCCATTCAAGCTCGACGAAGTGCGTGAAGCCTTGGGCGCCGCAGGCGTTTCCGGCATCACCGTCACCGAGGTCAAGGGCTTCGGGCGGCAGAAAGGCCACACCGAGCTGTACCGTGGTGCCGAATACGTCGTCGATTTCCTCCCCAAGATCCGCATTGAAACCGCCGTCACCGACGACAGCGTCGATGCGGTGATCGAAGCCCTGCAGGGCGCTGCTGGCACCGGCAAGATCGGTGACGGCAAGATCTTCGTTACCGCGCTTGAACAAGTGGTGCGTATCCGCACCGGCGAAACAGGCGCCGACGCGCTTTAAGAACCCGCTACCGCCCCGTCCTCCGGCGGCAGCGACCGCCAGGTGACAACGGGTCGCTGGCAGGTTCCACCCCCACAACCGGAGTCGACAATGCGAACGGAATTTTTCACCGGGTTGAAAGCCCGGCTCGGAGGCCTGTGCCTGTCATTCATGCTCACCGCCGTGGTGCTGGGCATGTTTTCGAGCAGTGCGTGGGCCCAGGAAACACCGGCACAGCCCACTGCCGCGACTGAAGTGGCTGCACAATCGGTGGCGGCCGCAGCGGCACCTGCTGCTGCAGAAGCCGCTGCCGCACCCAGCTTCGACAAGGGTGACGTGGCGTGGATGCTCACCGCTACTTTGCTGGTGCTGATGATGGTGGTGCCCGGCCTTGCGCTGTTCTACGGCGGCTTGGTGCGCGCGAAGAACGTGCTGTCGGTGCTCAGCCAGGTGCTGGTGGTGTTCTCGCTGATCCTGATCCTGTGGGTGGCCTACGGCTACAGCGCGGTATTCAGTGCAGGCAACGAATTCTTTGGTTCGTTCACCCAGTTCGCCTTCCTCAAGGGCTTCACTCCGGACTCGGTGGGCAATACGCCGATCGCCGGCCTGCCGGACTTCCTGTTCGTCGCCTTCCAGTCGACCTTCGCTGGCATCACCACCGCGCTCATCGTTGGTGCGTTCGCCGAGCGCATCAAGTTCCGTGCGGTGCTGCTGTTCTCTGCACTGTGGTTCACCCTGAGCTACATCCCGATGGCGCACATCGTCTGGGGCGGTGGCTTCCTCGGCAAGTTGGGTGCGATCGATTTTGCCGGTGGCACCGTGGTGCATATCAACGCCGGTGTTGCTGGTCTGGTGGCGGCTTGGTTTGTCGGCAAGCGTTTGGGCTATGGCCACACCGCATTGAAGCCGCACAACCTGCCGCTGACCTGGATTGGCGCAATGCTGTTGTGGGTGGGCTGGTTCGGCTTCAATGCCGGCTCCGCTGCCGCCGCCGACACCGTCGCTTCGCTGGCTTTCATCAACACCGTGTTGGCAACTGCAGCGGCAGTGTTGGGTTGGACGCTGGTGGAAGCCATCACCAAGGGCCATCCGTCTGCGCTTGGTGCAGCCTCGGGCGCGGTGGCTGGTCTGGTTGGTGTAACGCCGGCCTGCGGCACCGTCGGTCCGATGGGTGCCATCGTCATTGGTTTCGTCACCGGCATTGTCTGCGTCTGGGGCGTGACTGGTCTGAAACGTCTTTTGAAGGCGGACGACACCGCTGACGTGTTCGGTGTGCATGGTGTTGGCGGCATTGTCGGCGCCATTCTCACCGGCGTGTTCAGTGCGCAGTCGCTGGGCGGCACCAAGGTTGATCTGGATATCGGTCACCAGGTGTGGGTGCAGATGGTCAGCGTTGGCTTCACCGTGTTGTGGTCGGCCGTGGTCACCGCTGTGATCCTGCTGGTGGTTCGTGCCCTGGTCGGCCTGCGCGTCAGCGAAGAAGCCGAACGCACTGGTCTGGACGTAACCACCCACGGCGAATCGGCGTACGAGGCCTAGTCGCTTTAGCCCCTCTCCCGCAGAAGATCAAAGCCCCTCTCCCGCTTGCGGGAGAGGGGTTGGGGTGAGGGCAGCTTTGAGGCATTCCCGGTAAGGCCCCTGCCGAGCATGGTTCGGCACTACAGGCCTTCCGCCAACACCAACGCCTTCACCTTCCCAGCCTTCTCAAAATGATCCAAACGATGGATCAAGATCCACCAGATAGCCGCTTCCATCAGCAGTTCAGGATCATCGTTCCGATTGGCAAAAAACGCATAGAACGACAGCCCAACCGTCGGCCCCTTCGCCGCGATCTTGGCATCGCAGACCGCAACGATTTTCTGTTTCAGTGAATCACGCATTGCATCTCCAACAGATCGCCGAACAACAAGTCTGCATAGCCTAGACACAACGGGCAGCCATCCCCAGCGGAAAGAGTTTTGAACATGCAGTGCATGTTCCGCGCCGGCATCACGCCGGACTCCCCAACTCCCTGAGCAGGCCCTCCAATGCATGCATCCAATTCCGTCGCATCTGTCGGCAACGCTTCCGCCGCATGCCAGACCGCACTTGCAAAGCCGAGCGCAGCAACGTGCAATGGCCTACATGAAGACCAGACTGCTGCTGCCGCTCGCCCTGTTGGCCACGCTGACCGCCTGTACGTCCACACCGGAGCGCAATCCGCTCGCGCACTGGGTGCCGTCGCCGAACTACAACGACCGCCAGCCGGTGCTGATCGTGCTGCACCACACCGAGCAGGATTCGGTGCAGGAAAGCCTGGACACGCTGCGCAGCGCCAACAGCGGTGGCAAGGTCAGCTCGCACTACCTGGTCGGCAGCGATGGTGAGCTCTATCAGCTTGTGGCCGATGGCGAACGCGCCTGGCATGCCGGTGGTGGCCGCTGGGGTGGCTTCACCGATCTCAACTCGACCTCGATCGGCATCGAGATCGACAACAACGGCGACAGCCCCTTCACCCAGCCGCAGATCGCCAGCCTGCTGCGCCTGCTGGACGACCTCTGCAAGCGCTATAACATCCCGCGCAGCCAGATCATCGGCCACGCTGACCTGGCCCCGACCCGCAAGGCCGATCCCAGCCGTTACTTCCCGTGGCAGCAGTTGGCCGACGCCGGCTTCGGCTTGTGGCCGGACCCCAGGCACGGCCCGGCCCCGGCCGGCTTCGACAGCTGGATGGCGATGCAGGCCTTCGGCTACGCGCTGGATGACCGCGCGGCGGCCGCACGAGCCTTCCACCGCCGCTTCCGTGGCAGCGATAGCCTGCCGGCTACGCTGGACGCCGAAGACGCTCGCATCCTGCATTCCCTGCTGCAGCAGAAGCAGTGATGCGCTCGCTTTGCACTATATTGGTGCAATGACCGACGCTGATTTCTCGCCCTCGCCGGAATTGCTGGCCACACCACTGGTCTGGAGCGGCGTGGACGGGCGCATCCAAGGCGCAAACCCCGCGTTCTGCCGCTGGCTGGGGGTGAGCGTGCGGCGCCTGCTTGGCCAGCCGCTGGTTTCGCTGGAAGCGCAGGGCGAGGTTCTGGCGCAGCGCCTGGCCAATCCGGCCACCGACCTGACCCGCCTGCCGCGGCTGACCCTTGCCCTGCCGGGTGAAACCCCGCGCTTCGCCGACGGCTGGCTGAGCGCGGTGGAGCAGGGCGGCTGGCTGCTGGAAGCCCATCCAGTGGATGAGTTTCAAGGCACCGACCCGGCGCAGGTGCTGCCCGGTGCATTCAGCGCGGCCTTGAAGGGCCTGGCCCACGAGCTGCGCAACCCGCTGGCTGGCCTGAAAGGCGCCGCCCAGCTGCTGGCGCGGCGTGCGACCGGCCGTGATGCCGACGAACGTGAGCTGATCGAACTGATCGGCGCCGAGATCGAGCGCCTCAATACCTTGTTGGAACAACTGCTGTCGCCGGCACCGCAGCGCCCGCATGCGCCGCTGAACATCCACGCCGCGCTGGAACGCGTGCTGCGCCTGGTCGAGAACGAAGCCGGTTGGTCGGTACGACTACTGCGCGACTACGACCCCAGCATTCCGGAGTTCCCCGGCGATGGCGACCGCCTCACCCAGGCGCTGTTGAATCTGGTCCGCAACGCCATCCAAGCTGGTGCTACCAGCGTCACCCTGCGCACCCGTGTCGAGCATGGCCTGCGCATCGCCGAACAGCCCTACGCGCTTGCCCTGCGGCTGGAAGTGGCCGACGACGGCCGCGGCGTTCCGGAAGAACTGGCCGAGCACCTGTTCCTGCCGCTGGTCAGCGGCCGCGCCGAAGGCACCGGGCTGGGCCTGGCCTTGGCCCAACAGGTCGCGCGCGAACACCGTGGCACGCTGAGCTACCGCTCGCGCCCAGGCCACACTGTGTTCACCGTGCTGTTGCCGTTGCCCACCGCCGAGGAAGCGCCGGAGGTGAGCGATGCATGAGTCCACACAGGCTGCGACCGTTTGGGTCGTCGATGATGACCGCTCGGTGCGTTTCGTATTGACCACTGCGCTGCGCGACGCCGGCTACACGGTGCAGGGTTTCGACAGCGCTGCCGCCGCCTTGACCGCGATGGCACAGCAGCCGGTGCCGGATCTGCTGTTCACCGACGTGCGCATGCCCGGCGATGACGGGCTGGTGTTGCTGGACAAGCTCAAGACCGCGCATCCGCAACTGCCGGTAATCGTGATGTCGGCCTATACCGATGTGGCGAGCACGGCCGGTGCTTTCCGTGGCGGCGCGCATGAATTCCTGTCCAAGCCATTCGATCTGGACGATGCAGTGGAGCTGGCCCGGCGCGCGCTGCCAGAAACCGAGGAGCTGCCCACACCGGTTGTCGTGCCGGCGCCCGCCAAGAAAGAAGAAGGCCCGCCACAGCTGATCGGCGATACGCCCGCCATGCGCGCGCTGTTCCGTGCCATCGGCCGCCTCGCACAGGCGCCGTTGTCGGTGTTGATCAACGGCGAAACCGGCACCGGCAAGGAATTGGTGGCGACCGCACTGCACCGCGAGTCACCGCGCGCCAAAGGTCCGTTCGTCGCGCTCAACACCGCGGCGATCCCAGCCGAGCTGCTGGAAAGTGAATTGTTTGGTCACGAAGCCGGCGCCTTCACCGGCGCGACCAAGCGCCATATCGGCCGCTTCGAACAGGCCGATGGCGGCACTTTGTTTCTCGATGAAATCGGCGACATGCCGCTGGCCTTGCAGACCCGGTTGCTGCGCGTGCTGGCCGAAGGCGAGTTCTTCCGCGTTGGCGGCCGCGAGCTGATCCGTGTCGATGTGCGTGTGGTCGCGGCCACCCATCAGGATCTGGAGACACTGGTCGAACAAGGCCGCTTCCGTGCCGATCTGCTGCACCGGCTGGACATGGTGCGCTTGCTGCTGCCGCCGCTGCGCGAGCGTCTGGGCGATGTGCCGCAACTGGCCGAGAACTTCCTGCTCAACGCCGCACGCCGGCTCGACATGCCGCCCAAGCGGCTGTCCGTAGCAGCGGTAAAGGCACTGCGCGAGCACAACTGGCCGGGCAACGTCCGCGAGCTGGAAAACGTCTGCTGGCGTCTGGCGGCATTGGCAGTGGCTGACACCGTATCTGCTGACGACGTGCAGGCCGCATTGAACCGAGGCGGCCGCGCTGCAGCCGGCACCACCGCGGTGGCTCCGGAGCACTGGGATCGGGCATTGGCGGCATGGGCCCGGCAGCGGCTGGCCGAGGGCGCCAATGGTCTGCATGCCGAGGCCCGCGAGCGTTTGGACAACGTGCTGCTGGAAGTGGCACTGGACTTCACCGATGGCCACCGTGCCGATGCCGCGACCCGGCTCGGACTCGGCCGTAACACCGTTACCCGCAAACTTGGGCCCGGGCGTCGTCGCGGTAGTTGAGCGCGGCACCGGCCTGTTCGTTCTGTTGCAAGGAGATATCGATGCGCATCCTGCTTCCTCTTACCGCCCTGGCCGCAACCGCGTTGCTCAGCGCCTGCGGCACCAGCCCGGGCACCAAGTCCGCACCGCCACCGCCGCCGATGGCCACGGTCAGCACCGCCAAGATGGCCGAGGCCAATCTGGCACCTGCCTCGGCCAGTCTGGTCAGCGGTCGCCTCGCGCTGGTGCCGGAAGCCGGCGGCGTGCATATCACCGGCGTGATCGGTGGCCTGCCGCGTGGTCAGCAGGCCGCCTTCCATGTGCATGAAAAGGGCGACTGCAGCGCGGTGGATGCCAGCAGTGCCGGCGGCCACTTCAATCCCGCCATGCAGCAGCACGGCCGCGCTGCCGTCGGCGCGCACCATGCCGGCGACATGGACAACCTGCAGGCCGATGCCAAAGGCGTGGTTCACGTGGATGTTCATCTCCGTGGCGTTACCCTCGGCGGTGGTGCTGCAAACGACGTCGCTGGACGCGCCCTGGTGGTACATGCGTCGGCCGACGATTACCGCAGCCAACCGGCCGGCAATGCCGGCGCGCGTGTCGCCTGCGCGGTCATCCGCGTGGTGCGCTGAGTATGCCCATTGGGCACGCCAATCCTGTTTCGATCCAGACCAGCAAGGGAGTTACCCAGATGCGCCTGATCCATACCAGCTTGTTCCTCGCCAGCGCCTTGGCCCTGACCGCCTGCAACAAGGGTGCAGAGCCCGATGCCGCACCGGCCGATGTCGTTGCGGCGATGGCAACCACGCCGGTTGCCGACCCGACCGCACCGCCGGAAATGGCAAAACCAATCGCCACCGCACAGCTGCAGCCGACCAAGGACAGCACGGTCGCCGGCACCATCAACTTCAGCCTGGTCGATGGCCAGCTGCGCGCCAGCGGCGATATCACCGGCTTGAAGCCGGACAGCGAACACGGCTTCCATATCCACGAGAAGGGTGATTGCAGCGCACCGGACGGCACCAGTGCCGGTGGCCACTTCAACCCCGGGCATAGCGAGCACGGCAGCATCAGCGCCGCGATGCACCACGGCGGCGACATGCCCAACATCAAGTCCGATGCGCAGGGCAACGCGCATATCGACGGCCCGGTGGCGAGCAACGTCAACGTAGGTGTTGGTGATGGTTTCGACATCGTCGGCCGCGGCCTGATCGTCCACGCCGACGCGGATGACTACAAGACCCAGCCGACCGGTAATGCCGGTGCGCGCCTTGCGTGTGCGGTGATTACCAAGGTGCAGTGATCGACTCCCTCCCTTTCGCACAGCGAAGGGGAGGGCTGGGGAGGGGTGCTTTGGCTTTGGCACTTGCTCTCCACGTAGAACTCTCGCCATGACCCGCCGCTGACCTTTCGGGTCGGATGATCGAGGCAAGACAAAAGGCAACAGCAACAGCACCCTCCCCAATCCTCACCTGCGCTTCGCGCAAGGGAGGGGGTGGCGCATGCAGTACTTCAGAAACAGAAAAGGCCGCTTGCGCGGCCTTTTCTGTACTCACCAGCGCGCAATCAATGCGCCAGCAGGGCCTTCGCATCCTGCCCGGCATTCACGTGCACATACAGCACGTCGATGCCATGCGCTTCCAATACCGCCGCCATCTGCCGCTGGCGCATCATGTACTGCTCGTACACACGCTGCAGGCGATCACAGTCGTTCTTGTCCTGCGCGTAATGTGCACACCAACCGGCCGGATCAAACAAGGCCATCCGCACTTCGCCGCCGACATAACGCAACAGCGGTTCGGGTGAGGCGTCCAGCCATTGTTCTTCGTTCGGCGCGAACATCGCCGTTTCCAGCAACGGCCACAAATCCGCCAGGCCCTGGTTGTCGTACTGCATGGCCATCATCGCGGCCAGGTCGTTGACGGTGAAATAGCGCGCATGTTCAATCTGCGCGGCAAAACTGTTCTGTGCCAGCAGCGCGGTGTCCGGTTGTGCCATGCCATTGGCCAGCAGCACCTCTTCCAGCGCATCGCGTACTTCACTGCGCACAGCCGCTTCACCACCGGCCAGCACGAACGGCAGCAGCCGCAGCGCGCCGCCACTCAGGACCGGATCGGCCTGCAGCGGCAGTGGGATCTCGCCGTTGGCATCGGCACCAAACGCCAGCAGGCGCGCGCCATGGTTGCGGCCCGGGGCACGTATCTGCAGTTCTTCCAGGCGCCGATGAATAGGCAGGCCGGGACGCAGCACTTCGGCCGGGTCGAAATGCGCGGCAGCGAAAACCAGGTCCAGTTCGCTGACCTGCGGGACCAATTTGGTCAGGTCGCGACCGATCAGCGCCGCCAGTTCGCCAGCCTGCTCGGAGCCCAGGGCCGCCTTGCCGGGCTGCTCGCCGCCAGCCAGTTCCAATGCCACTACGCCAAGGGCGTTCACGTCGGGGTTTGAATTGCTCATGATTCGCGGTTGGCCCATCACGGCCTCGAAGCTACACTCAACACCATTATGCCTGCTATCGCGTGCAGGCCACTTTGAACACTCTTTCCCATGTCAGGTACCCGCATGCCCAGCGCTCGTCCCGTCGCCATCCTCGGTGGTGTCCGCATTCCGTTCTGCCGTCAGAACACCGCTTATTCGGACGTTGGCAATCTCGGCATGTCGGTCCGTACGCTTGGGGCGCTTGTTGAACGGTTCGGCCTGCACGGCCAGCAATTGGGCGAAGTAGCGATGGGTGCGGTGATCAAGCATCCCAGCGACTGGAACCTGGGCCGTGAGGCGGCGCTGTCGTCCGGCCTGTCGCCGCTGACCCCGGGCATCACCCTGCAACGTGCCTGTGGTACCTCGCTGGACAGCATCATCACCGTCGCCAACAAGATCGCCCTGGGGCAGATCGAGTCCGGCATCGGCGGCGGTTCGGATACCACCTCCGACGTGCCGATCGTCTACGGCAAGAAGCTGCGCGCGCGCCTGCTGGCCGCCAATCGTGCCAAGAGCACCGGTGACAAGATCCGCACCCTGCTCAAGGGCTTCAAGTTCTCCGAGCTCAAGCCCGAGTTCCCGGGCGTGGCCGAGCCGCGTACCGGCAAGAGCATGGGCGACCACTGCGAGGACATGGCCAAGGAATGGAACATCTCGCGTGAAGCGCAGGACGAATGGGCTGTGTCCTCGCACAAGAAGCTCGCTGCTGCTTACGATCGCGGTTTCTTCAGCGACCTGATCGCACCGTTCCGCGGCGTCGAGCGCGACAACGTGCTGCGTCCGGATACCTCGCTGGAAAAATTGGCCACCTTGAAGCCGGCCTTCGACAAGGTCTCTGGTCGCGGCACCCTGACCGCTGCCAACTCCACCCCGCTGACCGATGGTGCCGCTGCGGTGCTGCTGGCCAGCGAGGAGTGGGCACGCGCGCACGGTCACGAGCCGCTGGCCTATCTGCGTGATTCGCAGGTTTCGGCCGTGGACTTCGTGCACGGTGAAGGTCTGCTGATGGCGCCGACCACCGCTGTGCCGGAAATGCTCAAGCGCAATGGCCTGACCCTGCAGGATTTCGATATCTACGAAATCCATGAAGCCTTCGCCGCGCAGGTGCTATGCACGCTGAGCGCCTGGGAAAGCGAGGACTACTGCCGCAACCGCCTGGGCCTGGATGCAGCGCTGGGCCGTATCGACCCGGCCAAGATCAACCCGCTGGGTTCCTCGCTGGCCACCGGCCACCCGTTCGCAGCCACCGGCGCCCGCATCATCGGCACCGTTGCCAAGGAACTGGCCGCACGCGGCGGTGGCCGCGCGCTGGTATCGATCTGCACCGCCGGCGGCATGGGCGTGGTCGCCATCGTCGAGCGTTGATGCGCTGTTTGTAGTGCCGAGCCATGCTCGGCAGAGGCGTTATCGGTAATGCTCCTTGCCGACCATGGGTCGGCACTACAGCGTGGTCGCCATTGTTGAGCGTTGCTGCGCTGTTTGTAGTGCCGAGCCATGCTCGGCAGAGGCGTTGCCGGTAATGCCCCTTGCCGACCATGGGTCGGCACTACAGGACCCTTGCAGGGCCCGGCCCGGCACCCCTATTGTCTGCTCACCAAAGGACGGGGGTAGGGGCATGAAGCGCATTGCGATCGGTTTGGCTGTGCTGTTGGCAGGATGGGCGGCGCCAGCCGCTGCCATGACCTTCATGAAAACCGAGCATGTCTGCCCGATTGGCGGCGAGCGCTTCACCGCGCAGGAAATGGGTTCGGGCACCGCGTTCGGCCACTTCCTCGACGGTCGCCTGCATGGCGCCATCCAATCGCCTTGGCCGCTGGTGTCCTGTCCGGGCAACGGCTTCGTCATCTACAAAGACGACTACAACGCTGGCGAGATCAAGCGCCTGACTGCCGTGGTCGATAGCGACGAATACCAGCGCATGCGCGGTACTGAAACCAGCTACTGGTTGCTGGCGCGCTTGTTCGAGGCGGTGGATGCGCCGCTGAAAGACCGTGCCGGGGTGCTGCAGAGCGCAACCTGGCAGGCATCACCCGAACAATATCCACGTTACGTGCAGGCGGCATCGGCGGCAGTTGCCCAGCAATGTCCGGATGCGCGTGCGGATGCTGATCGTGACGAATCCTGGCTGTATTGCCAGATGTTGTTGGGCGAATGGGAACGCAGGTTGTCGCGCTTCGATGCCGCGCGCGCGCGCTTCGAGCGCCTGCAACCGCTGCCGGAGCGGCTGGTGCTTGCGCAGGATCGCGAACGCGCACGCCGCCAGTACGTCGCCGAAATTGCACAGCAGCTGCAGCTGATCGCCGACAATAGCGCGATGAACACCATGGCAGTGGATGCGAATGCACCACCGGCCAAAGAGGCGGCAACTGCGCGTATTGCCGGCACCCCGGGTATTTCGCCAGAGGCAGCGCAGGCGGCAGCAGATACCGCTGCAACGGCGGCCGATGCAGCGGTCGAAGCGGCAGCATCTGCAGCAGATGCTGCGGCAGATGCCGCCTACGCGGGTGGAATGACCGTAGATGCAGCTGCTGCAGGTGACGCCGAGCCGACATCGACCAAGCGCTGAGTGGCGTTGTTTTGCAGGCTGCTCAGCGGCGGAATTCCCGTCGCGTGGAAAGCGCCAACGACCGCATACTGCGCTGCCACGCCAACGACGCAGGTGCGGGTCGCCCGGGAGGCGGCCCGTTCGAATCTCACAGGGGACGTAACGAGTGGATGAGTTCAACCCGTATGCCGCGCCGGAGGCCTTGCCGCCGGCGCTTGCCAACACCAGCCCGGATAACAACACCTGCTGGAGTGATGGTGATCAGCTGCTGGCGCTGCCGCATAGCGATCTACCGCGCTACTGCGTCAAATGCGGAAAACCAGCGCTGGAATACCGCCAGCGCAAGTTCTACTGGCATTCACCGTGGATGTACCTGCTGATCCTGCTGCACTTCCTGGTCTATCTGATTGCGGCACTGGCAGTGCGCAAGACAGCGGTGCATCAGGTTGGTCTGTGTTCGGCGCACCGCAAGCGGCGGCTGAATTTCATCCTGATGGCGTGGGCATCGCTGGTGCCGCTGTTTGGTTGTTTCCTGTTCGACAGCGGCGCGGTGATCGGCCTGGGGATACTGACGTTTCTGGTGATGCTGCTGTGGGGCCTGATCGGCATGCAGATACTCAAGCCCAAGAAGATCGATGTGTCGTTGGCTGTGTATCGCGGGGTATCGCCGGCGTTCCTGGCGCGCCTGCCGCGTTATCCGTATCGCCGCGACTAGGTCGGCGGCGAGCCACGCAGCAGCCCGGACAAACAAAATGCGCCCGGGTCATGCAACGCCAGCTCAGTCCTTGTTGGTCGCTTGCGCGTGATCCAGCAGGAACTGGCTGATGGCCTGGCGCAGCGGCAGGTCATCCGTACGCTGCGCCAATGCATCTGCGCGCAGCGCGTGGTCTTGGGCGGCGGCAACATCGCCCAGGTTGGAATGACGTTCGGCCAGCGCCAGATGGATCGAGGCTTCGTAGCTGATCGCCTGCGCTGCGTTGGCAAGCATCAAGGCGTGGTTGTAGTGCTCGATGGCGAGATGGTCATCGCCGGTGAAGTCAGCCAGCGTTTCCCACAGGAACGGATGATCGCGGCCAGCGGCGGCGATTGAATCGCAGTAAGCGTGCAGCTGCGCATACAGCGAAGCACTGGCGTCTTCCTCGCCATCTTCGCTGGCATTGAGGATAGCGTCGGTCAGCTCGACCACGCGCGCATGGATATCCGGGGGTATGTTCATTACGGCTCGTTACGGAAAGCGTTGAGGGGGGGGCTGCAGATGCTCAACCCGGCAAACGCGGGAAGCCATGGTCATCGCGCTCTTCGGCCACGGCCTGGTCCTGGATCTGCTGGTGCAGGTTGCGGCGTTGGATCGGCTGTGGAGTTTCGCCGCGACGCTGGCGTACGGCATTGAGCAGGCACTGATTGGCCAGCACTTGCTCATCCTGTGCGGCAAACACCTCGCCCAGGGCTTCCCAGGCGTCGGCGCCGGCATCCTGGGCGATGGCTCGGTGCAGGAACTCTTCGGCTTGCGCCCATTGGCCCTGACCAGCGGCCAGGCGCGCCAAGCCCAGCAGCAAAGCCGGACTGTTGGGGTGCGACTGCAGCCAACGCTGGGCGCTGGCGCGGCGTGAATCCAGTTTCTCCACCGGCAGCTGCGTGTACAAGGCGACCAGCGCGTCGTCCCAGTGGCTGTCCAGGGTCTGCTCGATGCTGCGCAGGGCGACATCGCTCCAGTTCAATGCAACCGCGCGCTGTGCGTAGCGCGCCACCGCCTGCGGGCTGACCCGCAGCGACTTGGGCAGCACTTCCCAGCGTGCAGCCAGCGTATTGACGTCGTTGGCTTCGTCGAGCATCTGCAGGGCGAGGGTGGTTTCCAGTCCGGCAACGGCGCTTGGTGGCAGCACCTGTTGCTGGCGTAATGCACCCAATTGGCCGTACGCCTCCTCGGCGCGACCAGCGCGTTGCAATGCTTCGGTACGTAGCCACAGGCCGCGTGGCGGCAGCGGTTGCAGGGCCGGCAGGTCCAGCGCGTTGATCGCTTCCAGCGGCTTGTCCAGCTGCAGCCAGCGCTCGGCGCTGTGCAGGGCGTGCAGATGTGGATCGGCCTCCGCCAGTTGCTGCAGGTGTTGGCCGGCGCTGCTGTTGTCCTCGCGTGCTTCAGCCGCACGCATGGCGGCAACCAGTGCGATCGGGCGTACGGCCTTCTCCGTTGCGGCGCTCTGCAGCAGTTTTTCGGCGCGCTGCCATTGGCCGTTATCCAGTGCTTGCAGGCCATCGATCAGGCGCGCGCGGCCCTGCTTGCGGCGATGCCGTGCCCAGGCCCGGAACGGGGTGCTGATCAGCGACCACAGCAGCCATACCAGCAAGGCGGCAATCAGCACTGCCAACGCGGCCTGCGGCAAGGTGGCGATGTAGTCGTGGTTGCCAGCACGGACGATCACTTCACCCAGGGCGCGGACCGAATCCTGGCCCAGCCATTGCGCGCCAAAAATACCCAGAGCGGCGACCAGCAGGCCCAACAGCAGGGAGCGGAAAGCCTTCATGGTGCGTCCTTGGCGGTGCGCGTGCTGCGCAGTTGCTGCAGGGTGCTGCCGAGCTCCGGCAGGTTGGGACGCAGTTCCACGCCGCGCATCTCGCGCAGCTCACGGCGGCGCTGCTGACGCTGCGGCGAATCCGGCCACAGCCGTTGCAGCCAGCCATCGACACGGTCCAATGCCTGCTGCCAGGCCTTGTCATCACCACGTTCCAGGGCGGCGCGGGCCAGGCTCAGCTCGATCTGCAACGAGTCATTGGCGGCGATGCGTTCGGAGCGCGCAACCAGTACCTTGCCGTCGGCCGGGCGGATCTGCACCAGCGGCGACAGCATCTGCTGCCACCATGGCTGCTGGCTGTTGGCTGGCAGCTGCAGGTTTTCGGGCAGGCGTTCGAGTTCAGCGGACCACTGCTCAAGCTGTGCAGCTGTGCGTGCGCGCACCCCAGGGCCCAGCGCATCCAGCGCGTTGCGCTCCTGGATCAGCGCCTGGCGCAGATTGAGGTAGTCGGGGCTGTCGATGCCTTCCAGTGCGTTGGCGGCCAGCGCATACAGACGACGCGCTCCGTCCAGATCGCCGGCAAAGGTGAGCCGCTGCTGGGCCTGGTTGAGCAGCAGTTCGGCCTCTTCGCGGCGTACGGCTTGCGCGCCTTGACGCGAGCTGTCGGCCAACTGGGCCAGGTTTTCTTCCAACAGCGCGTTGCGCTGGCTCAGCCCCAGCACTTCATCGCGCAGCACGCGGTTGGTGGCGGCGGCATCCTGGATGCTGCGAGCATTGGCACGCTGGTCGCGGCGCAGGGCTTCCAGCCCCTGCTGCATGGCGGTCAGTTGCTGGATTGCGCTGTCGCGGGCCAGATCGGCCTGCTGCTGGCGGGTCTGCCAGCTGTGCCAGCCAAACCAGCCGGCAGCGCCCAGCGCGGCGATGGCGATCAGCGGCAGGAGCCAGCGCAGCGGGCGGCGCGGTTGAACGGGTGCGACGTCTTCATTCATCGGGGGGCAACATCCTTGGCGGGCATGGCCACGACACAAGGGTGACCACGCTGTTGGTGCAGGCAAAGCATCGCCCGCGCGCTGCATGCCTGCAAGTCGCCTTTGGTTGTGTGCTCAGCCTGCGGCCGGGAAGAGTGCGGTGTGGGCGGCGCTGGCCAGCTGTGCAGGCAGGGGCCCGGCGGCGACGCTGATGTTGCGGAAGCCAAGTTCGGTGGCGAGTTCGGCCAATCGTGCGCTGGCGGCGACCGCTGCGGCCTGCTGCCATTGCTGCAACAAGGCCGGTGGCAGATAGGGCAGCACTGTCTGCAGCGCTTCGCCGCTGCTTATCGCCACGACATAAGGACTGGGGAGCGCCTGCAAGCGGGCAATGGTGGCCTTGCTGACCGGCATCGGCACGCGTTCGTAGACATCGATACGTTGCAGGTTGGCGCCGCGCTCACGCACCTGCGCGGCAATCACGCCGCGGCCACCGGGCGCGGTGACCAAGGCCACGCGCAGGCCGTGCAGGTGCTGCATGGCGGGCAAGGCCAGCAGGCCCTCGCTATCCATCCGGGTCGGTGCCTGCACGCTGCTTGCGCCACGGCGGCGCAAGGCGCGCGCGGTGCCTTCGCCAACGGCAATCAAGCTGCCTGCGCGAAGCTCGGCCAACGGCAGCAGCCGCGCAGCGGCTTCGGCGGCGGCAGGGCTGGTGAACACCAGTCGATCGTATTCGCGGGCTGCGTTCAGCTGCTCGCGGGTGGCCTCATCGGTACGCATCTGCAGCCGCCAAGGTGACAACGCCAGCGTACGTGCACCCAAACGAGCAGCTGCGCTGCGCACGGTGTCGTGCTGCCCTTGCGGACGCATCGAGATGAGATGCCAGACCGTGTCGGCTGGCACATAGGCGGGGCGGTTCATTCCATGCATTATGCGGGCGCTTTCCGTTTTGCGTGCGCGTCCATGTCCGAACATTTTGATGACCCCGTGCTGCTGGAAAACCTTCAGCGCACTCTCTCGGCAATGCCGCCGGTTGCGGCGATGGGCATTCATATTGCCGGCTATGACAATGGCGTGCTGCGCATGCAGGCGCCGCTGGACGTCAACATCAACGACAAGGGCAATGCCTTCGGCGGCAGTCTGGCTTCGGTGATGACCCTGTCGGGCTGGGCGCTGGTCAGCATGCGCCTGGGCTTGGCTGGCAAGCAGGCCGAGGTCTACGTGGCCGACAGCAACATCCGCTATCGCGCGCCGGTCTACGGTGATCTGCTGGCGACGGCGCGGCTGGCACCGGACCAGGATTGGGATGACTTCCTGACCACATTCAGCAAGCGCGGCCGCGCGCGGGTGACGGTGCGTTCGGCGATCGAAGGTGGTGCAGCCGAGTTTGAAGGGCGCTTCGTTGCCCTCGGCAAAGGCTAAGATCGACCATCACCGAGGGGGTGCCTGCATGTACCGAAACCTGTTCCAGTCCATTGTCGTCGCCTTGTTGCTGGTCGCTGGTGCCGGCCAGGCCGAGGGGCCGAGCCGGGCACAGCGCAGCAAACTGGTACCGACCCAGAGTGCCTATGTGGCGGCGGTGCGCTGGGGCGATTTCGACAAGGCCGAAGGCTTCATTGATCCGCTATACCTGCAGCAGCGCCCTCTTACCGACCTGCAACGTGAGCGCTACCGGCAGGTACAGGTGTCCAGCTATCGTGAGCGTTCGGCCGGTATCGGCGCCGATGGCAGCATCGAGCGGCGCATCGAAATGGGCGTGATCAACCGCAATACCCAGGCCGAGCGGCTGGTCATCGTGAATGAGCGCTGGCGTTGGGATCCGGAGGCCAAACGCTGGTGGCAGGCCGCCGGTTTGCCGGACCTGTGGCAGGGCCAATGAGGCATTGGCTGCATTTTCACCGGCTGTGCGACAATCGCTGCCCGCTTATCGACCCGTGACCTGAGTGAATTACGAAGAGTTGCTGGCCTTCGCCGGCCGAAATCCGATGTTGTCGCTGGCCCTGGTTGGCCTGACGGTGGCCATCATTGCCACCGAGGTCGCACGCCTGTTCCGCGGCTACAAGTCGCTCAAGCCGTCCGAATTGACCCATATGATCAATGCCGGCGGTGCGACCGTGATCGATCTGTCGGCTGCCGCCGACTTCGAGAAGGGCCATATTGCCGGTAGCCGTAATGTGCAGCCGGCACAGTTGACCCCTGCGCACAAGCTGCTGGCCAACGCCAAGCAGAGCCCGGTGGTACTGCTGTGCCGTACCGGCAATGCCTCGGCAACCGCGGCCAAAACGCTGAAAAAAGCCGGTTACGAGCAGGTTTATGTGCTCGACGGTGGTTTGCCGGCATGGCAGGCAGCAGATCTGCTGCTGGTCAAAGGCCGTAACTGAGTCAGCAAATTTTCAGACAGGGCTTGTGTAGGTGGGCAACCGCCCCCATCGCTGGTCTTGTACTAATCCCATTCAATGAACAATCTGTTCTGGAGTCTTGAGCAATGTCCGAAGAGAACACCAACGGCGTAGTCCCGGCCGACGAATCCGCCAACGGCCCGGCTTTCACCATCGAGAAGATCTACGTCAAGGACGTCTCTTTCGAATCCCCGAACTCGCCGACCATTTTCAATGAGAACGTGCAGCCGGACCTGCAGCTGAACCTGAACCAGAAGGTACAGCGCCTGTCCGACACCGCTTTCGAAGTGGTGCTGGGCGTGACCCTGACCTGCAAGGCTGGTGACAAGACCGCCTATGTGGCCGAAGTGGAGCAGGCTGGCGTGTTTGGCCTGATCGGCCTGGAGCCGCAGGCAATCGACGTGCTGCTCGGCACCCAGTGCCCGAACATCCTGTTCCCGTACGTGCGCTCGATGGTGTCGGACCTGATCCAGGCTGGCGGCTTCCCGCCGTTCTACCTGCAGCCGATCAACTTTGAAGGCCTGTACGCCGAAACCCTGCGTCAGCGTCAGCAGCAGGGCGAGCCGTCGCTGGCCGACTCCGAGCCGGCTGGCAACGCCTGATCGGCGTCTGCGCTTCTGTATGAGTACGAACGACGCAGAAAAGATCGCCGTTGTCGGCGCGGGCTCCTGGGGCACCGCGCTGGCCACACTGTTGGCCCGGCACGGTCATACGACCGTGCTGTGGGGACGTGATGCAGCGGTAATCGAGGCGATTGATCAGCGTCATGAGAATCCCCGGTATCTGCCGGGGATTCCCTTGCCAGAATCTTTGCGCGCCAGCACCGACCTGGCTGCCACCGTCGCCGGGGCAGACTGGATCCTGGTGGTGGTGCCTTCGCATGCCTTTGCCGAAACCGTGCGCGCGCTGGCGCCGCTGCGGCCGGCCGGGGCCGGCGTGGCCTGGGCAACCAAGGGCTTCGAGCCCGGCTCAGGCCGTTTCCTGCATGAAGTAGCGCGTGAAGTGCTGGGCCCGGACGTGCCGTTGGCCGTCGTCACCGGCCCGTCCTTCGCCAAGGAAGTCACCCTGGGCCTGCCCACCGCAATCACCGTCCACGGTGATGACGAGGCGTTCGCCCAGCAGGTGGCCGACGCCATGCACGGTCCGGCATTCCGCGCCTATACCGGCGACGACATGGTTGGCGCCGAGTTGGGCGGGGCGATGAAAAACGTGCTGGCAGTGGCAACCGGCGTGGCCGATGGCATGCAGCTGGGCCTCAACGCCCGTGCCGGCCTGATCACCCGCGGCCTCAACGAAATGCTGCGACTGGCAGCTGCCATTGGCGGCAAGCCAGAAACGCTTATGGGCTTGGCCGGCCTCGGCGATCTGGTGCTGACCAGTACTGGGGACCTGTCGCGCAACCGTCGTTTGGGTCTGGCGCTTGGTCGCGGCCAGAGCCTGCAGGATGCGGTCAAGGAAATCGGCCAGGTGGTGGAATCGGTGCAGACCGCCGATGAAGTGATGCGCCAGGCAGATCGTCACGGCATTGACCTGCCGATCTCCAAGGCGGTGCAGTCGGTATTGCACGGCGAACTCAGCCCGTCCGAAGGCCTGCAGCAGTTGCTGGCCCGTGAGCAGAAGCCGGAATACCCGGACACGCTGTTCAAGTAAGGATGAGCGAAGTTTGACGAAGAAGCCCGGCAATGCCGGGCTTTTTCTTTGCGCGTCCTGTAGTGGGGGGGGGGGCGGGTGGCGGGGGGCGCCTCTGCCGAGCATGGCTCGGCACTACGAAAAATCCTTGCCGCGCGCCCAAAAAGAAGCCCGGTCGGGGGAGGACCGGGCTTCCAGCGGCGCGTGGGAGAGAGGTCACGCGCCAGACAACACCACTATTTGTTGCTTGCAGCTTTGTCGCTTACCAGGTGAAGCGCGGGCCGACGAACCATTCCTTGTCGCCAGCCTTGGCCAGCTTCACTTCGCCGGTCAGGCCCCAGTTCGGGTTGAACTTGGCGGTGGCGCCGACGCGGCCGTAGAACTCGCCGTCCGGATCGTAACCGCGCTTCTTGCTGTAGTTCTCGTAACCGGCCAGGGCATAGCCCTCAAAGTTCTGGGTGAAGGCGGTGCGTACGCCGACTTCAGCGCTGTAGCCGCTGAACTTCGGGCCGTACTGGAGATCCAGCTTCTGGTAGGCCGCACGGGCCAGCAGGTCGGTGTTCGGGGCCACGGTGTAGTTGTAGCCAACACCCAGGCGCCACTGGTCCACATCAACCTTGCTCTTGTCGGTTTCCTGAGCGTTGTACTCACCGAACACATGGAAGTTCGGGTGCACCGCGACCGAGCCCTTCACCGCCCAACCGTCGGCGTCGCCGCCCTTGGCGTCGGTATTCACATAGCCGCCTTCCACATAGTTGTAGGACAGGCCATCGGCAGCCGAAGCGGCGAACGGCAGGGCGGCCAGCAGGCCCAAAGCGATCAAAGAAGTCTTCATTTCGGCGTTACCTCGTTATTGGTCTTGATCGTTACGGCCTGATTCGGTGGCCGTTCGATAGTTGTGAATTATCCGTTAGCCGACGGAATCCACCCTGAATACCAAACTGACCAGTACATAAATTTAGGTGAAGATCGGGGAACTTCTTTTGCCTTGGACCAGAGCGCATGGCTGGGCCTCCCGACGTCCCCGCCTTGTCGCGGTAACCGGGGTTTACGAACGCCAACCTCGGCTATCTCGCCAGCCAGGAAGTGCTTCGGCTCGTACCGCAGCGGAAGGGAGCTCTCGACGCTGTGGATCAATTACTTCTTGGCAAGCGTTGCAGAGGGGCTGGACAAGCCATGCAGCCAGCCCGCTCATTCCTTGATACCGGACGGACGCCCGGCGGCAGTCAGCCCGCAGCGTCCCGGTGCCAGCGGGCGCAGGGGGGTTTGCTGGAGCGGGTACTACTCGGCTATGGCAGGGCGACTACTCAGATCGATGATTTCTCTTCGTCCGGCCTTGGCCTGCGTGTGCATGGCATAGAGCAACTGCTCGAGCTGTGCGGCAAATCTGTCGGGCTGGTAGAGAATCGAAGTGCTCAGTTGCTCGCCAAGCTTGCGGCGTATTGCGTCCCGCTTCGATGGGTTGCTGGCCAGTTCGATGGCAATGGCCACGTAGTCAGGTCGACGCGTGGTGCAGAGTTCGTCCATGCCCAATGTATGCAACAGGCTGCCGGCCATGCGACTGACAAAGGTTTCGCCCATGCAGGTAAGCAGAGGAACCCCCGCGCGTAATACATCACTCGCTGTTGCCCCTGAGTTGTAGGGATAGGTGTCCAGTGCAATATCGGCAAGGGCAATACGCGCACGGTGATCTGCAAGTGATTGGCGTTTGGCGAAAATGATCCTTGTAGGCTCCACACCGCGCTTCTCGGTCTCCTTCAACAAGTTGCTGCGGACCACTTCAGAGGACCCCGGGGCGATCCACAGCACGCCTTGGGGTACGTTACGGAGGATTTCGCACCAGTCATCCCAAAGCTGCGGGGTGAATTTGAAGACCTGATTGAAGCTGCAGAACACGATGGCATCCGCCGGCAGATTTTCCGCTTCGCGCGTCGGCGGCTCCGCCAGTGGCGCCAGTGGACAGTTGGGCTGGAAGCACTCGGGCATCAGCGCCAGTGCTTCGCTGAACTGGCCGGCATGTTCAGGCGGTGTGGCTACCGCGTCGCTGATGATGTAATCGGCAAGCCGGGCCTCGCCCAAGGTGCCGATGTAGCCAACCCAGGAGGCTATGACCGGGGCTGGACGCAGTGCGCAGATGCCCAGGCGGGCGTGGGTTGTGTAACCGGTGAGGTCAATCAGGATGTCGATCTGGTCATCGCGGATCAGCTGCGCGGCCTCCAGGTCGTCCATTCGGCTGATCACGGTGAAATGATCAGCGGCTTCAATCAGCCTGCGTCGCTCTTCATCGTCGACTTCCGGGCCATAGGCATACAGGTGCGCTTGGAAGTGCTTACGGTCGTGGGCGGCAATAACCTGGGTGATCAGATGTGCGACCGGATGGTTGCGGAAGTCGGCTGACAGATAGCCAATGCGCAGGCGTCCAACGGGCGCCGTGGCCACTGACGACACCAGCGGATCTGCTGCCAGGGAGGATGCCCAGCGTTTGCGACCAAACTGGCCCGCGAGTCTGCGTAACATTGCGGCATCGAATTCTGGCCAGGCAAGCATGTCGAGCGGCGACAGGTCACTGGCGTCTTGTTGTGACAGCACCGCCAGAAAGTCGGGTATCGATGGTTGCCCAGCATCCCAGTCCGCCAGCTTGCGGCGCAGGCTCAGAATGCGTCCGATGATTTCGACATTGCCCGGTTGCAGTTCCAGCGCATTCTGCAGGCAGGCAAGGGCCTCAACTTCCCTTCCAGTCTTTTCAAGAGTGCCTGCGAGGTTCAGGCGTGGCTGGAGGTAGCCCGGGTTGCAGGCGATGGCGGAACGAAAGCTCTCCTCCGCAGCAGCCTTGTCGCCATGGACCGTGTCGAGTGCGTGGCCGAGATTGTTGTAGGCATTGGCATACCTTCGATCGGCCTTGATGGCCCGACGATAACAGTCGATAGCTTCCGCTTGCCGGTCTGACGTGAAGCTGTTTTTAAGGATGTTGCCCAGGTTGTTCCAAACGTTGGCCTGGTGCGGATTCAACGCCAGGGAGCGACGATAGGCTTGTTCAGCCTCCGGCGCGCGATGCATGGCATTGAGTGTCAGTGCCAGATTGGTATAGGCGTCGGCATTGTCTTCCTTCGCTGCCGCCTGCCTGAGATGGCGTTCGGCTGCCTGGAAGTCTTTGTTGAGATAGCAGATCACGCCCGCACAGACCAATCCACCGGGATGTCCAGGCGATAGTTTCAACAGTTTGCCGCGGCAAAGCTCCAGCGCCTGGGTCAACTGATTCCGTTGGTACAGGGCCAATACCTGTGCGTAAGTGGCGTCGACAATGCTTGCTGGGCGATGGTTCGATCGCTGGGGGATTTTTCTGTGTGAGCGACTCACTCGGCTCTCCGCGTTGATGGATTTTCGTCCTGCACCACAGATGGAGATACCTGCCCTGAATGGCCGGCCATACATATCTCGAAATCTGCCTGGGTGCATGGACCTGGGAAGGTTGTTACCTAGTCCAGCGCGGCGAGGAAATGCGCGGAATACTGCCTCGGCTTGTGAGATTTTTCTGTAGGACAACGCCTAATTTGCAGTGCAGGGCTGGCCTTGGCGTCATGCATGCATGAACGAGCAACGCTGCAGGGCCGCCACAACCATGGCTTGCTTGATGTCGGGACCTAGGCTGCGTGTGCCTGATGCGATAGCCGCATGCATCGAGGCGGTGCTGCGTGACGTGGATAGCGAGCACGACGAAGGGTTTGAGGTACTGGATGCGGCACGGCTGTTCAAACAGAGACGGAGTGCGTTGCCTTGTGGCAATCGCTGGGTGGGAAAATCACAGTCATCAGTGCGGTCCCGCGGGTTGCAGGCGTGCTATGGGAGGTGCCTGGACCACGCTTGCTGCATCGACGTGCGTGGCTGGCTTCCAGCTGGCGATGTATCGCTACGAATTTTCACTAGTGACCCTGTTACTCGTGATAACGCGGCTTTTTCGCGATAGTGGTTTCTCCGGTGAATTCCAGACTCTCATGGCTAGAGCATCGCCTAGGATTCGAGCTGATTCTCATGTCTGAATTTAGGACAGCTCCCGATAATCCAGCCATCCGTACTGCATCGGCTGCTTGAACCGCCGGTCAGCTCCGCACCGGCTGTAAAGCTTGTGGCTACGCGTGAATAGGGAGAAACCTGGATTGCTGCTGATCGCTTGGCGGGGATTGATTCCGCGGGAACGAGATCATCCATTCGGACTAGGAACAATTTGCGTGACACCTGGCTTTCGGGCGGCCTTGGCTACGGACAGCAGTGGGGCGGAAAGTTGATGTACCGAGGTGACGGGCTACCTGGTTGCTGATTGCCACACCAGACGGACCGTATGGGCAGCGGCCTTGATGTCGCTATGCCCCGGCACTGGACACGAGACAAGCGTCTAACGACGACAGCTTGCAGCATCGATGCTGGAGGTGCCGTCGCTGCGCGCGCAGATAGCGCCATGGCCGTGGATTTCGTTCGTGAAATCTGGCGCGCAGCCGCCGACAAGCGGTTGCATGGTCATTTCACTTCAATGGAGAAAACAAGTGAACGCAGTGGGTTACGACAAGGTATCGCAGACGACGGAGTTCGACTACTTGTATGGGTATGCCCATGGCGATGTGCCTGTGATCGAGGCGATCATCGATAGTCACGGCAGCAAGACCGGTACTATCGCCGACGGTGGCTACACCGATGACGGTCGCCCTGAGATCGTGGGCAAGGGGCGCCCTGGCGATATGGTGCACGTCTATGACGGCCGATACCTGATAGGTCATGTCAAGGTTGACGTCGACGGCAGGTGGAGCTTCACGCCAATCGCTCCCTTGACCGATGGAAAACACAGCATCAGCATCATCCATGAGGATCACAACGGCGACGTCGGCGAGGAGTCCGCGCCGTACGTGATCATCGTTGACAAGGTCGCGCCTGCCAAACCGCTGATCGAGGAAGTCTTCGATGATGTCGGCCCGCAGACGGGCCCCGTTGGCAATGGCAGCGCCACCGATGACACCATGCCGACGCTGTCGGGCAAGGGCGAGGTTGGGGCTACCGTCACCATCATCGACAACGGCCAGGTGATTGGTGAGACGCTGGTCGCCGATGACGGAACCTGGGTGTTCACTCCGCATGCCGAACTTGCTGATGGTCAGCATGAATTTGAAGTGGTGATGACCGACCAGGCGGGCAACAGCTCCGAAGCTTCAGAGAAGCATATCGTGGTGGTCCAGGCCAAGGTGCCTGCACAGGTTGCCACCGTAACCTCGATGGGCAAGGACTGGGGCGTGAGCAGCAGTGACTGGCTCACCAACGATGGTGGTGCTGGCCGCCTGATGCAGGGTGCACTCAGCGCACAGCTGGCCGCCGATGAGCGCCTGCTGGTATCTACCGACGGTGGACTGAGCTGGAACCAGGCGATTGTGGACGGCCTGAGCTGGGCAGCGCAGGACAACAACAGTCACAGCGGTAACTGGTCGATCCAGACCAAGGTCGTGAATGATGCCGGCCGCAGCAGTGAAGTGGAATCGCGCGACGTTTTCCTCGATACGCTGGCGCCAGATGCGCCAACCAAACTGACCGTTGATGGTGCGTACCTGACGGTTGGGTTCAAGGCGGGGACGGTATCTGCGGGTGATATCGTCAGTGTGGTGCTGAACGGCCAGCGTTTTGATTACGCATTGACCGTCAAGGATGTGAGCGTTGGCAGCGTGCGCATCGCGCCAGGCTTCGCGGTGAGCTCGGGCGATGTCATGGCCGCGATCATCGACAAGGCTGGCAACAGCTCGAAGTACCGCGACATGGGCGACAACAAGCTCATCGACTTCAATAGTGCCGCGTACGTGAACCTCAATACCGGACAAAGCACGAGCTACAACGGGCTGCGGATCACCTCCGAGGTGGATCATGATGTATGGCAGATACCTGACGCGATCACCGGACTGACCAGTTACGATCCCGCGGTCTATACCGGCATGAAGATCGGCGTCACCGGGCGTACCCGCATAGATTTCACCGAAGGCCCGGTTTCCGAGCTCAAGTTCCTCGTGACCAACCTGCAGGCCGGTTACTTCGACCCCTCCGTGGTCAAGTTCTACACGGCCAGTGGTGCGTTGGTCGGGCAGTTGTCGCTGTCAGCGTATTGGCCGAATTCCTTGAATGCCTCCTTCAAAGCGCCGGCTGGGCAGGACTTCTCGTACATGGTGGTGAGCACCGGTTACAAAGTGCCCGGTTACAAGGGGATCGGTTCGTGGGACTGGATCGGTTTGGATGACTTCCAGATACGTGGTGGTAGCAGTGAGCTCAATGTACTCAAGAATCAAACCATTGATGGCAAGGCTGGCGCCTACTACGGCGGTGATGAGGACAACGTATTTTCGTTGGCCAATGTCGCCCATCTCTCGGCAGCCAGCAGCGGCGGTGTTTCCGCCGGCGCGGGTGTGGACACGCTCAAGCTTACTGGTGCCAATCAGTTGCTGGATCTGGCGGTGTTGCAAGACAAGGTCGATTCCATCGAGGTATTCGACATCACCGGCACCGGCAACAACAGCTTGAGCCTGTCATTGAAGGACGTACTCGCCAATGGCCAGGTTGACCTGTTCCATCAAGGTGGAAAGCAGACGGTGCAGATGATGGTGAAGGGCAATGCTGGCGACGTGGTCAAGCTGGATGACCTGCTCGGCGTTGGCGGTCCGGATCTTGGCGACTGGGCATCGATGGGCAAACAATCCATCGGCGGCGTCTCGTATGTTGTCTATCAGCACTCTGGTCTGGATGCCGAGTTGCTGGTGCAGGATGCGGTACGGGTTGACCTGATCTAAGCCTTGTCTGCGGGCTTGGATGCATCAGGAAAGCGGCACCTCGTGGTGCCGCTTTCTTTGCATGTGCTCGCTGCCAAATGTTGCAGCACTACCTGTGCATTGCCTGCATTTCGCATCAATGCGGGTGGATTCACTCAACGACAGGCAGGCTGATGTAGCTCGGATGCTCGCTGCTGTTCCAGATACGCTGCGTGGCCTTGCGGTAGTCACCGGGCTGGGCGAAGAAGATGTTGTCCACGTACTTCTGTGGGTTGCGGTCGTAGAGCGGGAACAGGCTGGATTGCACCTGCACCATCAAACGGTGCCCGGGTTGCAGGGTCTGGTTCACGTTGGGCAGATCGAAACTGTAAATCTGCGGCGCATCCGGCGTGATCGGCTTCGGCTGGCTGAAACTCTCGCGGTAGCGGCCGCGGAAGATGGTGACCGCCAATGGCAGCTGGTAGCCGGCCATCTTCGGGTTGTCGGGATACTGATCGGGATAGACATCGATCAGTTTGACCACCCAGTCGCTGTCACTGCCCGAAGTGGATGCACTGAGCTGCACCTGCGGAATGCCCGCCAGCTTCATCGGCTTGTCCAATACCGGGCCGGTATAGGTCAGCACATCGGTGCGTCCATCGACAAAGCGCTGATCGCGCACCAGCCATGTGGTCCAGACATCACGATCACCCATATTGACCGGGCGCGGCACGAATGGAACGGGCTTGGCCGGATCGGAAATGTACTCGGCGTACTGCGCGCCGGTACTGGCGCTGTCGAAGCCGAGCTGCGCATCGGCATTGAGATAGAGCCTGCGTGCGTTGGCGGCGCAGCCTTGTGTGCAGCTCTGCGGCCAGTTGCTATAGCTGTCCCAGCGATTGCTACCGGCGTTGTATACCCACACCGGCGGCGTGTTGGCGAGCGGTGCGCCATCCTTTAGGTATTGATCGAAGAACGGCTTGAGCACGTCACGCCGCCACTGCAGGGCGGTGTCGCCGTTGAAGTCCAGCGCGCCGAGCGCGCTGCCGTTGTAATTGGCGCCGCTATGACGCCACGGCCCGATCACCAGGAAGTTGCGCTTGTTGTCGTGGTCCTTGGGTTCCAGTGCGGCCCAGGCGGTGTGTGCGCCGTAGATGTCTTCCTGATCCCATAGCCCTTGTTCCCACATGGTGGGAACCGTGATCTCCGGCAGCTTGGCCAATAGTTTGTCCAAGGCCTGTTGCTGCCAGAACGCGTCGTAGGCCGGGTGCTCGCTGACCTTGTGCCAGGCCGGAATCTGTTCCAAACCCTGCGCCTTGGCAAAGGCGCCCACCGAGCCGATCTGCAGGAAGCTGCTGTAGTCATCGCCGGTTGGCATTGCGATCTTTGCACCCGCACCGCGCGCGGTCATCTGCCCGCTGAAATAGCCGAGGTTTACCTGCCGGTAGGCACCGTGCTGGAACCAGTCGTCACCCATCCAACCGTCTATCATCGGGCTTTCCGGCGCGGCCACTTTCAGTGCGGGGTGCGGATCAAGCAAGGCCATCACCACGGTGAAGCCTTCGTAGGAAGAGCCAAGCATGCCGACCTTGCCATTGGACTCGGGCAGGTGCTTCACCAGCCAGTCGATGCTGTCCCAGGCATCGGTGCTGTGATCGATCTTGGTAGGGTTGAGCGGGCCGCGTGGCGGCCGCGTCATCACGTAATCACCTTCCGAGCCGTACTTGCCGCGCACGTCCTGGAACACGCGGATGTAACCGTCTTCGGCGAACACCGTGTCGCCTTGGGCGAGGGCGTCGACGAGATGCGTCGCACCCGGTGTGCGGTCGACCCGGCCGGCGGCGTTGTAAGGCGTGCGGGTGAACAGGATCGGAGCGTTGTGCGCGCCCTTGGGGATCATGATGACGGTGTAGAGCTTGACCCCATCGCGCATCGGGATCATCACCTCGCGCTTGTCGAAGTCACGGGCTGGTACCGGTGCGACAAACTTCTTGCCAGTGATGTCCGGGGTCATCGGCGCGACCTGCGCGGTGGCTGGCATCGCCATGCCCAGGCAGGTGATGGTGGCGATGGCTGCTGCCAGAGTCAGGTTCCGCATTGCGCTACCTCAAGTGGCTGGGTAAACGCTGACGCTATGCCTGTGTAGTGCTGGTTACACATGGCAAAGGTAATGGGCATTGAAGCAACAGAGGGAGCAAGGCAGGAGCTACCCCTCCCCACCCCCCCCCCCGCACCTTCGGTGCAAGGGAGGGGGCTGTTCGCTGCGCTCTGCCACTTCATGGCGGTGCCGCTTCTACCCCCTCCCTTGCGCGCAGCGCAGGGGAGGGTTGGGGAGGGGTGCTCTTCAGCCGTTGCTGTTGCCCGTACCCAGCAGCCCAACGGCAATCACCCAGCAAGCAACTCCACATGCTCCCCGGCAGGCCCACGCAGGCTGCGGCGCTCACCAGCATCCATGACAACCCAGCCGGCCTCAGCCAGCACTGCAGCGTCCACTGCGGGCAAACGCAGCCCCAGGCTGTACTGACCCGAATGCCGCAGCTTGGATGAAGCAGGCAGGTCCACCTGGTCAATCTCGACCATGCATTGCCCGGGCATCGGCACCACGGCCACCGGGTAGCGGCCGTCCAAGGCCTTGCCATAGGCACGATTGAGTACGGTGATCTTGGTATCGAAGGCCCAGCCCTTGCTACCCAACAATGCAGACCAGGCACGCTGCGAGGCATCGCGATCCGGCGTGGTCATCACTCCGATGAAGGTGCTCGCAACCGTCGCGTCGGTCATCGGCAGATCAAAGGGTGGCACCGCTGCCTTGATCTGGGTGAGGTAGAGCAGTTCGCCGCACGGTCCAAGCACCTGCGCGGCGCGGATGGCATCGCTCAGTTCCAGGTTGGCGGCCGGTCCCAGTACCTTGAACGGCGCGTGCAAGCCCGCGGCCAGAGTGTCGATATCGCCAACCAGCACCTCCAGCGATAACCAGCCGTGGCGGAACATGGGCTCGGCAACGACTGCATGCGGGTCTTCAATCACCCGCAGCACCGGCTCGCCAGCGCTGTTGGCCAGCCATGCCAGCGGCGCGCCGATCAGATCCGACAGGTCGAGTGCGGCAGCATCCTCGGCGCCCAGCACTCCGCGCTGCTGTATCTGTAGCGCCAACTGCGCGACATAGGCGTCGCAGACCTGTTGCAGGTCCGGCGCGATCAAGGTCGCGTGGATGATGCCTTGTTTCATGTGCGGCGCTCCGTGGCCAGCCTGCGCTCCAGCCAAGGCATCAGTCCGCCGCCGGCAACGATCGTCATCAACTCGGTGGGGATCTTCTCGCAGTCGAATGCACGACCAGTGGTGTGATTGATGATGCGACCCTCCACCGGCCGTACTTCCAGTTCATCGCCGCGCGATGCTTCAAGCGTCGCACAGACCAGCGCGGGAACGCCGAGATTCAATGCGTTGCGATAGAAGATGCGCGCGAATGACTTGGCGATGATGGCGCCTACGCCGAGTTCGGCCAATGCTTGCACTGCCTGTTCGCGTGAGGAACCAATGCCGAAGGATTCACCGCCCACCACGATGTCGCCGCGACGTACTTCGCTGGCGAAGTCCGGGTCCACCGCTTCCAGGCAGTGGCTGGCGAGCACGCTCATTGGTTCGCGCATATAGGGACCCGGCGCCAGCACATCGGTATCGATGCGGTCGCCGAACACGAAGGCTTTGCCACGGACGTTCAAACGCTTTCTCCCAGCAACTCGCGTGGATCGCAGATCTCGCCTTTCACCGCGGCGGCCGCAACGCTGTATGGCGAGCCAAGATAGACCTGTGCCTCGGCCGAGCCCATGCGGCCCTTGAAGTTGCGCGCGGTGGTGGACATGCACACTTCGCCACTGCTGAGCATGCCCGCGCCCATGCCAGCACAGGCGCCGCAGCCGGACGGCAGCAGAATGGCGCCGGCTTCGGTCAGCGTCGCCAACGTGCCTTCGGCGGCTGCCTGTGCTGTCATCGCCACCGAGGCCGGCGCGATCAGCAGGCGGGTGCCCTTGGCGACCTTGCGGCCTTTCAATACTTCGGCGGCCATGCGCAGGTCGGTCAGCTTGGCGCCGGTGCAGGCGCCGATATAGGCCTGGTCGACGTGCACCTTGCCGTGCTCGGCAACCGGACGACTATTGGCCGGACTATGCGGCGCGGCGACGTGTGGTGCGATCTGCGCGGCGTCATAGCGATAGTGGTGCAGGTAGCTGGCACCACTATCGCTGCGCCACTGTGCAAGATCACCGTGGAAGGGCTTGCCGGCCTGTTCCAGCGCAGCCAGCGTGGTTGCATCGGGTTCGACGATGCCAGTCTCAGCGCCGAGCTCGGCGGCCATATTGCACAGGGTCAGGCGCTCATGCATCGGCATCGCCTGTACCGCGCTGCCACCGTACTCGAACACCTGGCCTTCGTTGCCCATGCCGTATTGGCCGCACAGCATCAGCATCACGTCCTTGGCACTGACGCCGGCACCGAGCATGCCATCGAGCTGCACGCGGGTGGTCTGCGGCACGCGCAGCCACACTTCACCGGTGACCAGTGCGCCGGTGATGTCGGTGGCACCCATGCCGACCATGAAGGCACCAAAGGCGCCACCGCTGGGCGAGTGCGAATCACCGCCAACGCAGAACATGCCGGGCTGCACGTGGCCGTGTTCCTGCAGCACCACATGGCAGATGCCGAGCATGTCGTAATGGGTGACGCCCTGCGCCTGCGCCCACTTGCGGGTCAGGGCGAGGATGTCGGCGCTTTCCATGTCCACCGCAGGTACGAAGTGGTCGGAGACCACCACCACTTTGTTCGGGTCCCATACTTTTGCGCCGAGCTTTTCCAGCCGTGAGGCGACCCGGCGCGGACCGCCGGAGTCATGCATCATCAGCAGGTCGAGCCTGGCGGTGAGGATTTCACCGGCCTGCACGGCCTCACGTCCGCAGGCACGGGCGAGGATTTTTTCGGCAAGCGTTGCACGCACAGTTGCACTCAAACAAATGTCTCCGGCTTGTTGGTTTCGTAGTCCATGCGCATCTGGTAGCGCAGCTGGTCGGGGCGATATTGGATGTCGAGCAGATCCAGCAACTGCTGGTCAGGGCCGTAGGAGCGACGGGTCAGGTTCATCACTGCCTGGCCGGGCGACATGTGCAGGTGCATGGCGGTCATCGCGCCGGCACGCAGCGCACTGACGGTCTGCTGGACCTGCACGAAGCGGATGCCACAGCGCCGGAACAGGGCGATGCGCGAGCCGTAGGCCAGTTGCTCGGCGTTGAACTCCGGATGTGCGGTGCGGGTCCAGCTGGCGTAGTAGCCGAAGGCCTGGCCGTGGCGCGAGCGCACCCGCACGCAATGCACCAGGGTTTCCTGCGGGCCGCTGCCGAACTGCTCGCGGATCGGCTCGGGCGGAACCACGCGTTCCCAGCCCAGCAGGCGTACCTGGGTATTGCTGGCCAAGGTATCGAGGCTGTGGATCAACTCGCCCAGCGGCGTCTTCAACGGCATCGGGATGCTGGAGCTGCGGCTGCTGCCACCGACCACACGGGTGCCGCGGCCGCGCTGGCGTACCAGCAGGCCATCGTTGGCCAACAGCTGCAGCGCCTGGCGCACGGTGACCCGCGAAATGCGCAGACGCCGGGCCAGCTCTTCCTCGCGCGGTAGCTGTTCACCGTCGCCGATCTCGCCACGTTCGATCAGCCCACGCAGGAAGCCCTGTAGCTGGTGGTACAGCGGCGCATGCAGGTCACGGCGGAGGATGCCCTCCAGGGATTGGGTGGTGAACGGGTCCACGGTGGTTTGCCGGCAGGTCCGAAATAATCTTAATGATATATCTATATATCTAAAAGGGTCGTTGGTATAGACCTTGTTGTGTTTCGGGCAGGAATTCGCTTGGGTTGGGAGGGGTTTTCGCTGGCTGACGGGTTGGCGGGAGGATGCCTGCCGAGCATGGCTCGGCACTACGCTCCCTCCCTTTCGCACAGCGAAGGGGGTGAAGAAGGTCCGCTGGCGCGCTACTGGCGCGCGGCCTGATGAACGACCGAAGGCTGTGCCTTCGGGCCGGGCGGGTTGGGGAGGGGTGCTCTTCGGTGTCTGATGGGTTGGCGGGAAGGCCTCTGCCGAGCATGGCTCGGCACTACCTGATGGGCTGGCGGGAAGGCTTCTGCCGAGCATGGCTCGGCACTACCTGTCGCTATCCGCCCTCACCAGAAGCGGTAGCTGAACTCCACGCCGTAGGTGCGCGGCACGTTCGGGTAGATCACGCCTACGCCCAGCCCGGCAATATCAAAGCCGCCGGTGGAGGCGAATTCATTGCTCAGGTTCTTGCCCCATAGCGCCACCGACCACGCTGCATCACGCGGTTCATAGGCGATGCGCGCGTTGTACTCATGCCCGGCCTTGCGCATGATCAAGCGCGAGGCATCCTGGTTCTGGAAGTAGTCGTCGGTGTAGCGCGCCTGTGCGCTGAACACCAGGTCGGCATTGCCAAGCGGGTGCACGTAGCTGCTGCCGAAGGTCCATTGCAGCTTGGGTGCGTTCTTCAGCGGGTGGCCGCGGAAGTAGGCGGCGTTGATGGCCTTGTACTTCTGGTATTCCGAATCGATGGTGCCGAGCGTGGCGTTGAGCTTCAGCCCGCGAGTCAGCTGTGCCTCGGCTTCCAGCTCGATGCCCTGGATCAATGCGCCGGTGGCGTTGGTCACCACGAAGATGCCTTCCGGGTTCACTGCGGCCAATTGGATGCCGTCGTAATCGAGCCGGTAGTAATTACCGTTCAAGCGCAGGCGGTTGTCCCACAGCGTCGACTTGATGCCTATTTCATAGGCGCGCAGGGTTTCAGCATCCACCTGCACCAGGGTTGCCGGGGTGCTGCCGCGGCCATTGAAGCCGCCACTCTTGAAGCCGGTGGTGACGCTGGTGTAGCCCATTACATTGTCACTGAAGTTGTAGGACAGCAGCACCTTCCAGTCCGGACGGTTCCAGCTGTTGCTCATGTTCTTGCTGAAGTTGGGGTCGCCATTGGCCTTGACCGCGCGCACCGAGAAATCCTTGCTCTCATAGCTGTAGCGGCCGCCCAGGGTGAGGGTCAGCTTGTCGGTGAACTTGTAGTCACCTTGCGTGTAGATCGCATACGCCGAGGTGTTCTGGGCGATGTAGTTGGTGCCACCGCGCACGAAGATGTCGCTGCGGGTTGGCTGGTCGTTGTGTTCCTTGAACGCGAACACGCCGGCTACCCAGCTGAAAGGGCCGTCCAGCTGCGAGGTGAATTGCGCCTCGTAACCCTTCTGGTTCTGGCGCTGATCCTGTTCAAGGTGATAACGGGTCTGCGCGGTGCCATCCACGTCCATGTAGAAGTGATGATCCAGCGTGCGGTAGTGCGCGATGCTGCGCCAGGAGAACGCACCGAAGTCGGTTTCATTGGTCAATGCCACGCCGAACTGGTCGATGTCGTTCAAGCCCAGCGTGTCGGTTTCGGTCTTGTAGAAGCTGCCCAGGCGCGGCACCTGGTTGCCATTGGCATCCAGCGCAACCGGTGTGCCCCAGGCCGGGGTGGAGCGCTCGCGCAGGCGGTCGATGCTCAAGGTGGCGTAGGAGGCTTCGCCCCAGGTCGAGGCCAGCGACAAACGCCCGGCCAACACGTCCTGGTCGTTGACCATGCGGTTGTGGGTGATGTCCTTGAGGATGCCATCGCGCTGGCGGCTGAGCGCGGCGGCGGAGACGTCCAGCGTCTCGCCGATGCGGGTGGCAAAACTCAGCCGCGCGTCGCGGCGGCCGAGGTTGCCGATGCTGCCATCCAGCGCCAGCTTGCTTTCGCCGGTGGGCTTGCGCGAGATGTAGCGGATCGCGCCGCCGGTTGCATTGCGGCCGTACAGCGTGCCCTGCGGGCCGCGCAGCACTTCGATGCGTTCGACGTCGTACAGGTCGAACATCGCCCCGTTCTGGCGCGGGATGTAGACATCGTCGATGTACAACGCCACCGCCGGGTCATTGGTGAACATCGACTCATCGGCACCCACGCCGCGCATGAAGATCTTGGCGCCGGAACTGGTGCCGGTGTTCTGTTCGATGATGATGTTGGGTGCGGCGAACTTGATGTCGTCCACGCGCTTGACCTGCATGCGGTCCAGCTCCGGCCCGCTGATCACGCTCATGCTCAGCGGCGTCTTCTGCATCTGCGCTTCGCGGCGTTGCGCGGTAACGCTGACCTGATCCAGCTGCACGGCCTGATCGTCACCGCTGGTCTGCTGTGCCAGCGCGGGGTTGCTGCCAAGGGCGGTCACGATCGCGACTGCCAGCGCACTGCGGTACAGAACTTCCTTCATTGCCTGCCTCATAGCGTGGACGGGGATAGGTGGCGCGGGCGCACAGCGGTCAGTGGCGTGCCGGTGCGGCTGGTTCCCAGTCTTTCGCTATTTGTCCGGACAATCAATGTGGCCAAGGCGGGATCATCACAGCTGTGTCGTGCGCTGCAGCACGCGCATAAGCAATTGATCGAACTTGGAAAGTAGAAGAAATTGCGGCCCTCTCGTGTTGCACTGCAAAGGCATATAGGTCTTAGCCCTATGTCTTTCCGCGTCGGCGGCGCAGCCTGCCAAACGCAAAACGCCGCCCGGTTTGGGCGGCGTCTCGCAGCAGGGTGCTGGCGGCGTTGTCAGACTACAGCGGGGTGCCGTCGTCCACGTCCAGGGTCATCTGGTAGGTGAACTGATCCGGCCGGTACTGCACGTTGAGCAGGTCGACCAGATTGCCGTCGCCATCGTAGGAGCGGCGCTCCAAGGCCAGCAGTGCCGTGCCCGGTTCCACTTTCAGGTGCAGGGCGGCGATGGCGTCGGCGTTCACTGCTGACAGCACCTGTTCCACCTGTTTGATCTGGATGCCGGCGGCCTGGAACAGCTTCAAGCGCGAGCTGTTGGCCAGCCGCGCCTCGTTGAATTCGGGGTGATCGGTATTGGTCCAGCTGATGTAGTAGCCGAACGGGATGTCACCGCGCAGGCGCAGGCGGATTGCATGCGCGAGCACATCGCGGGGGCCGGTATCGAACAGCGCCCGGATCGGCTCCGGCGGCACCGCACGGCGGAACTGCAGCAACTGCACCTTGGTGTGTTCGGCCAGCACTTCCAGGCTTTCCAGCAGGCCGGTCAGCGGGCTGTGCATCGGCTTGGGCCGGGAGCGGTGGATGACGTGGGTGCCCTTGCCGCGGCGGCGCTCTACCAGGCCCTCGGCGGCCAGCTCGTCCAGCGCCCGCTTGGCGGTGATGCGCGACACGCCAAAGCCGTCGGCCAGGTCGAACTCGGTGGGGATGCGGGCGCCGCGCGGGATCTCGCCATTGAGGATGCGGTCGCGCAGCAGGCTGAACATCTGGTGGTAAAGCGGCGTCGGCAAGTCATTACGCAACAGCTTGTGCGCGTTGGCACTCAACAATGTGGCCAGTGTGTCTTGGGACATCTCGCTTCACCCTCCTTTGGCTTAATGCTATAACGATAGAACAAACAGGATAGGCCATGGTCACTGAAGAAACCGTGATTTGCTGGAGCCGTGACGGCGCGCTCGCCCGCATCGGCATCCACCGACCCGACAAGCGCAACGCCTTGGCGACCCGCCATTGGGCGGCGATCGAGGCCGCACTGGACGAAATTGCCGCCAGTGATGCCCAGATCGTGGTGGTGTCAGGCGTGCCGGGGGCGTTCAGTGCCGGCGCCGATATCGACGAACTCGGTCAGCTGCTCACCGCTCCGGAGGCCTTTGCCGCCAACAACGCCCAGGTCCAACGCACCCAGCTCAAACTGCAACGCCTGCCGCAGACCACCCTGGCCGTCATCGACGGTGCCTGCGTGGGCGGCGGCCTTGGCTTGGCGTTGGCCTGCGACCTGCGTCTGGCCAGTGCCCGCAGCCGGTTCGCTATCACCCCAGCCAAGCTCGGTTTAGTTTACAGCGCCGATGACAGCCGTCGGCTGGTCAACACGGTCGGCATGGCCCGCACCCGCGAAATGCTGTTGACCGGGCGTCTGCTCGACGCCGCTACCGCGTTGGATTGGGGGCTGGTCAATCAGTTGGCGGGTGAGGACGGCATCGAGGCACTGGAGCAGGCGCAGGTACAGCAGCTGCTGGTCACCTCGGGGCAGGCGCGGCGTGCGATCAAGATCGTGCTCGGGCATCTGGGCGGCGATGCCAGCATCGGCGCGGCCCACGCCGAAGCGGCGTTCAACGACGCCTTCAGCAGCAGCGATTTCGTCGAGGGCGCGGCTGCCTTTCTCGAAAAGCGCGCGCCGCGCTTCGGCTGAGATCCGCACACATGCCTGCTTATCTGATCATCGAAGCCCACGTCACCGATCCACAAGGCTTTGCCGCGTACGTCCGCGCGACACCGGCGGTGGTGGCACGGCATGGCGGCCAGTACCTGGTGATGGGCGGCGAACAAACCAGCTTGGAAGGCATCCACGCCCCAAGCCGCACGGTGATTTCCTGCTGGCCTGACCGCGACGCTGCCTTGGCGTTCTGGAACAGCGCCGACTACGCCGAGATCAAACCGCTGCGCGCCGGCACCGGCAGCTTCCGTGTGCTGCTCGCCGATGGCGTGCACACCCAAGCCCTCAACGACACCGCAACCGAAGGTAAGGCTCCATGATCGACGCTTATCGCGCGCTGGCCCTGCAGACCACCTGCCGCGCCATCAATGCCTGCGCAACACCGGCTGCTGCCGCCGCCGCGGTGGCTGACAACATCGAACGGGTAGGTCGGCAGATTCGCGCCTCCAAAGCCTTCATCGGCGCCGACCTGAAGCTGGTGGTGCTGCCGGAATACTTCGCCACCAGCTATCCGCTGGGCGACACCATTCCCGGTTGGGCGGCCAAGGGCTGCTTCTCGATGGATGGCGCCGAGTACGAACAACTGGGCCGCATCGCCCAGGACAACGGCGTCTATCTCTGCTCCAACGCCTACGAGCGTGACCCGAATTTCCCGGAGCTGTACTTCCAGTCGTCGGTGATCCTTGACGACAGCGGTAACCAGATCCTGCGTTACCGCCGACTGATCTCGCTGTACGCACCCAGCCCGCACGATGTCTGGGACAAGTACCTGGACGTGTACGGCATCGACGGCGTGTTCCCGGTCGCACGCACCCCGCTCGGCCGCCTGTCCTGCGTCGCCTCGGAAGAAATCCTCTACCCGGAAATCGCCCGGGCGATGGGCCTGCGCGGTGCCGAAGTGTTCCTGCATTCGACCAGTGAAGTCGGCAGCCCGGAACTGACCCCGAAGGACATCGCCAAGCGCGCCCGCGCCTTGGAAAACATGGCCTATGTGGTTTCGGCCAATACCGCCGGCATCAGCGGTGTGGATATTCCGTTGGGCAGTGCCGATGGCATGAGCAAGATTGTCGATGACCAGGGCCGGGTGCTGTCCGCCGCCGGTACTGGCGAGTCGATGGCCGCCTACGCCGATCTGGACATTGCCGGCCTGCGCCGTCGTCGCCTGCGCCCGGGCATGGGCAATTTCCTGTCGCGGCTGCCGCAGGCAGCCATCAACGCCGGCCTCGCCAGCACCGCCTTGAAGCCGAATGCGCTGTTGGATGGCGACAGCTTGAAGATCCCGCAGCGTGCCGATTTCGCCGCGCGCCAGAAAGCCACCCTTGATGCACTGCTGAGCGCCGGAGTACTGGGCAATGACTGAAGCCACCACGCTGCCGCTGCGCAATCCGCGCACGGGTCTATCCGATGGCGAGCTGCCCATCACCTCCGCTGCCGAGGTTGCTGTCTTGGGCGCCGGCCTGCGCAAGGCGCAGCTCGACTGGGCCGAGCGCAGCATCGAAGAACGCTGCGCGCGCTTGAATGCCTTGGCCGATGCGCTGGTCGCTCGCCGTGACGGCTTCCTGGATGCACTGCTGGCCGATACCGGGCGCTGGCATGAATCGCAGATTGAAGTGGACGGCACGGTCGGTGCGATTCGCCGCTGGGCGCAGCAGGCTACAGGGTGCCTGGCAGAGAAGCCTGCCCAGCAGGAAGCCATTCCCTTCATCCACAGCCAGCAGACCTGGGTGCCGTTCGCGGTGGTAGGGGTGATCAGCCCATGGAACTTCCCGCTGATGCTGACCCTGATCGATGCCGTGCCGGCGCTTGCCGCAGGCTGCAGCATCCTGGCCAAGCCCAGCGAAGTCACCTCGCGCTTCGTGCCGTTGCTGCGTGAAGCGTTGGACGAAGCGGGCCTTGGCGAGGTGTTCAAGCTGGTCACCGGTGCTGGCGCTACTGGCCAGGCGGTGATCGAAGCCAGCGACCAGATCTGTTTTACCGGCTCGGTCGCTACCGGCCGCAAGGTTGGCGAAGCCTGCGCGCGCCGTTTCATTCCCGCGTCACTGGAACTGGGCGGCAAGGACCCGGCGCTGGTGTTGTCCGACGCCAATATCGAACATGCCGCACGCGCCCTGGCCTGGGGCAGCTTCGTCAACGGCGGCCAGAGCTGCATGTCGATCGAACGCGTCTACGTGGAAGCGCCGGTTGCGGATGCCTTCATCGCCGCATTGGTAAAAGAAGCGGATGCGTTGCAGCTGGCGTGGCCGGACCCGAAGCAGGGCCATATCGGCCCGGTGATCGCCGCCTCGCAGGTCGAGCTGGTGCGCGCACAACTGGCCGACGCCAAGGCCAAGGGCGCGCGTGCGCTGACCGGCGGCGAGCTGATCGACCATGGCGGCATCTGGTGTCCGCCGACGGTGCTGGTCGATGTCAGTGACGAAATGACCGTGGTCGCCGATGAAAGCTTCGCCAGCGTATTGCCGGTGATGGTGGTGGCCGATGAAGCCGAAGCCATCGCGCGTGCCAATGCCACCGAGTTTGGTTTGTCGGCAGCGGTGTTCACGCAAAGCCCAGAACGCGCGCAGCGGGTAGCGCGTCAGCTGCAGGCCGGTGGCATTTCGATCAACGACGCCTGCCTGACCGGCATGGTGCAGACCGCCGAGAAACAGAGTTTCAAGCTCTCCGGCATGGGCGGTTCACGCATGGGCAGCGCATCGATCCGGCGCTTCGTGCGTGCACGCGCGCTGCTGATCAATACCGGCACCGCGTCGCCATGGTGGTTCCCCGCAGCGTAGGGCTGGCTCAGCACACCAGCACGAACTGGCTGAAGAAAATACCGAGGCCCAGCATCCACATTGCCAGCATCGCCGGGATGCTGGCGATACGCAGCAACCAGCGCGGCTGTGGCCGCGCGTTGCGTGTCGCGCGGAAGATCAACAGCGGCAACACCACACCGGCGACAACGAACAGCGCAAGAATCGACCAGCCCAGCAGCCAGAACGCGGTGGATTTCTCGCCGAACTCCTGTGGGCATTGGGTCATGGCCAGCGCTGCCGGCGACAACATGGAGAGGACGACGGCGGACAACGACCGGGTCAGCCCCGGCGAAACGACAGACATGTGGACGATTCCCCTGATGGATGCGTCAGGGGTTGATCCTGCCACATCTTACGGTCAGAGCCCCAATACGCCAGGGTTCGTATGTCTTTCTGGATCAGGAAGATGCTGCCTCAGCACATAAGCACGAATCTAAAGTAGTAAATACCAAGGCCGAGCATCCACAGTGCCAGCATCGCCGGAATGCCGGCGATGCGCAGCAGCCAGCGCGGCCACGGCCGGGCACTGCGTGTGGCGCGGAAGATCAACAGCAGCAGCACCGCACCGGCGAAAACAAACAACCAGAAGATCGACACGCCCAGCAGCATGAATGCGTCGGATTTTTTGGATTCCGGCGGACATTGGCGCATGGCCAGCGCTGCCGGTGACAACATGAAAAGTACGGCAGCGGATGGTGACCGGGTCAAACCCGGTGAAGCAATGCGCATGTGGGAGGCTTCCCGGATGGATGCGTGAGGGGCTGATCCTGCCATAACCTGCGCTCAGAGCCCCAGTACGCCCGGGTTCATGCGCCTGTGCCGATCCAGCAAAAGCTTGATGTCACGCAGCAGCTTGGCAGGTGGGTCATCCAGCTCGGACAGGAACGGATAGATGCGCCCAATCTGATTGGAAGCACCGTCATCTGTACGAACAAGTCGCAGGTTTGTTGCCGCGTCAAGAACACAGGGCGCTAACCTCACTGTGCAGGCTTGTGTGTATCGTGTACGGGCGAATGAATCGCCTGTACAGGAGCACGCAACCATGATTCCGCAAGCGCATTTCGACCTGAGTGGCAAAGTGGCCATCGTTACCGGCGGCGGCAATGGCATCGGCCGCGCCAGTTCCCTGATGCTGGCCGCCTATGGTGCTGCCGTGACTGTCGCTGATTTGAAGTTGGCCTCTGCCGAAAAGGTGGCAGCGGAGATCGTGGCGGCCGGTGGCAAGGCTTTGGCCCTGGAGTGCAACGTGCTCAAGGACGAAGACCTGGTGCGCACGGTCGAGCGCACCGCGAGTGAGCTTGGTGGCATCCATATCCTGGTGAACAATGCCGGTGGTGGAGGTGCTGGGCGGGAGAGTCCGTACGAGATCACGCTGCAGCAGTTCGAGCGGCCGTTCCAGATCAATGTGTTCAGTGCGTGGCGGCTGTCGCAGCTGTGTGCGCCATACATGAAGAAAGGCGGTTACGGCTCGATCATCAACATGTCGTCGATGAGCTCGATCAACAAGAGCCCGGCGATCAGTGCCTACGCTGCGTCAAAAGCGGCGATCAACCATATGACCGCGAACCTGGCGCACGACTATGGTCCGGCCGGTATCCGGGTCAATGCGGTGGGGCCGGGTGCGGTGCGTACCGATGCCTTGGCGACGGTGCTGACGCCAGAGATCGAGGAACGGATGCTGTCGCATACGCCAATCAAGCGACTGGGTGAGGCCGATGATATTGCCGGGGCGGTGCTGTACTTCGCTGCGCCGATATCCAACTGGGTCAGTGGCCAGACCTTGTTCGTCAATGGCGGCGGCGTGCAGACGCTGGATTGATTCGTTGGCTACTCGGGTAGCGTGGATAGGAATTCGATCACGGCCTGGCGGCGTGCCGGGTCGGCGGTTGCGTTGACCATCTTGCTGCCGGGCACCTGTTTGGTCGGCGACTTGATGAAGGCGTCCAGGGTCTGTGCATCCCAGGTGATGCCGCTGGCCTTCATTGCTTGTGAGTAGTTGTAGCCCGGCGCGGTGCCGGCTTTGCGGCCGATCACGCCATGCAGGTTGGGGCCTACGCGGTGGCCGAGCTCGGCACGGGTGTCGTGGCAGCCGGCGCAGATGGCGAAGGCGCGTTCGAGTTCACGTTGATGCGGATCAGCGCTGGCGCTGTGGTTGAAGGCATCGCGCTGGCCGCAGGCGCTGAGCGCCAGGCAGGCAAGAGCGATTAGTGGCAGACGGGGCATTGCTTTCTCATTGCGATGGCGGCCGTGGTTGTTCCGCGTTGGCAATGATGGCTGGTGCTGTGAGTGGAAAGCAAAGGGGTGTGATGCGGGTTGAGGCATTAAAAGAGGCTTGTAGTAGGAGCCAGAGCAGAAGCAGAAGCCCCCTCATCCGCCCGTTGGGCACCTTCTCCCGCAAGCGGGAGAAGGGATGCTTCAGAGCATTGCTTGAGCTGTGGGTCTCCGGCTCCGGACAGATTTCGCGAAGTGCGCCGAAGCCAGCGATGCCGGTCCAAGCAAAATGTCGTCGAAGTAGCCCCTCTCCCGCATGCGGGAGAGGGGTAGGGGTGAGGGGAGCTTTTAGGCCTTTTGGCCTTTAGGATCTTTGGCTTTCAAGCTTTCAAGCTTTCAAGCCCGTAGCTTCAAAGCCTTCTACCCGCTCAACCCCAATCCTCACTTCTTCGCAGCAAGCGTCCTATCCAGACTCTGCTCAAACGTGTGGTATCCGATCCGCTCATACAGCTCCTCGCGGGTCTGCATGGTCTCCACCACATTGCGCTGGTGGCCATCGCGACGGATCGCGGTGTACACATTCTCAGCCGCCTTGTTCATCGCGCGGAACGCCGACAGCGGGTAGATGCACATCGCCACGCCCACCGAACCAAGTTCTTCAGTCGAGAACAACGGCGTCTGCCCGAACTCGGTGAGGTTGGCCAGCACCGGTACCTTCACCGCATCAACAAAGCGCTTATAGGTATCAAGGTCATACGACGCCTCAGCAAAGATGCCATCGGCGCCAGCCTCAACGCAGGCAAGCGAGCGCTCGATCGCCGCATCCACGCCTTCCATCTGGATCGCATCGGTACGCGCGATCAGGAAGAAATCCGCATCGGTCTTGGCATCGGCGGCGGCCTTGACCCGGTCCACCATCTCGCCCAGCGACACGATTTCCTTGTTCGGGCGATGGCCGCAACGCTTGGCACCGACCTGGTCTTCGATATGGCAGGCCGCCGCACCGGCCTTGATCAGCGACTTCACCGTGCGCGCGATGTTGAATGCGCTCGGGCCGAAGCCGGTATCGATATCCGACAGCAGCGGCAGGTCGCAGACGTCGGTGATGCGGCGGATGTCGGTGAGCACGTCGTCCATGGTGTTGATGCCCAGGTCCGGCAGGCCCAACGAGCCGGCGGCGACGCCGCCACCGGACAGGTAGACCGCGCGGAAGCCCGCCCGCTTGGCCAGCAACGCGTGATTGGCGTTGATCGCACCGGGGATCTGCAACGGGCTTTCCTGCTTTAGCGCTTCGCGGAAGCGGGTGCCTGGACTGACAATGCTCATCAAAACTCCTGTGGGTTGATGGCGATGCTTACATCGCCGGATAGTTCGGACCGCCACCACCCTGCGGGGTTACCCACACGATGTTCTGGGTCGGGTCCTTGATGTCGCAGGTCTTGCAGTGCACGCAGTTCTGCGCGTTGATCTGCAGGCGGGTATCGCCGCCTTCGCCGACGAACTCGTAGACGCCAGCCGGGCAGTAACGTGCTTCCGGGCCGCCATAAGTGGCCAGGTTGACCTTCACCGGCACGCTGGCGTCCTTCAAGGTCAGATGGCTGGGCTGGTCTTCTTCGTGGTTGGTCGAGGACAGGAACACCGAGCTCAGACGATCAAACGTCAGCACGTTGTCGGGCTTGGGATAGTTGATCTTCGGCTGGCTTGCGGCCGGCTCCAGGCACTCGTGGTCGGCCTTGGTGCGGTGGATGGTCCAAGGCGCATTGCGGATGCCCAGCTTGGGCAGCAGCCACTGTTCGATGCCGGTCATCAGCGTGGCCAGTGTGCGGCCCTTCTTGAACCACTGCTTGAAGTTCTTGGCCTGCATCAGCTCGGCCTTCAGCCAGCTGTTTTCGAAGGCTTCCGGATAGGCGCTCAGCTCATCGCGCGAGCGACCGGCGACCAGCGCATCGAACGCGGCCTCGGCGGCCAGCATGCCGGTCTTGATTGCGGCGTGGCTGCCCTTGATGCGGCTGACGTTGAGGTAGCCGGCTTCACAGCCGACCAGCGCGCCGCCCGGGAACACCGTCTTGGGCAGCGACAGAATGCCGCCGGCGGTGATCGCACGTGCGCCGTAGGCAATGCGCTTGCCGCCTTCCAGGTGCTTGCGGATCGCCGGGTGGGTCTTGAAGCGCTGGAACTCCTCGAACGGGCTCAGCCACGGGTTCTTGTAGTCCAGGCCGACCACATAGCCGATCGAGACCTTGCCGCCTTCAGCGTGGTACAGGAAGGCGCCGCCGTAGGTGTCGTTGTCCAGCGGCCAGCCAGCGGCGTGCACTACCAGACCCGGCTCGTGCTTGGCCGGATCGATCTGCCACAGTTCCTTGATGCCCAGGCCGTAAGCCTGCGGGTCCTTGCCGGCATCGAGCTTGAACTTGCTGATCAGCTGGCGGCCCAGATGGCCGCGCGAGCCTTCGGCGAAGATCGTGTACTTGGCATGCAGTTCCATGCCGCGCTCATAGTTCGGGCCCGGCGTGCCGTCCTTGTGGATGCCCATGTCGCCGGTGGCCACGCCCATCACCGCGCCGTTCTCGTCGTACAGCACTTCGGCGGCGGCAAAGCCCGGGAAGATCGACACTTCCAGTGCTTCGGCCTGCTGCGCCAGCCAGCGGCTGACTTCGCCCAGGCTGATGATGTAGCTGCCGTCGTTGTGGAAGCACTCCGGCAGCAAGGCGTGCGGCGTGCTCTTGGCGCCGGTTTCATTCAAGAACAGGAATTCGTCGCGGGTGACGGCCTGCCGCAGCGGCGCACCGCGTTCTTTCCAATCCGGGAACAGCTCGTTGAGCGCACGCGGGTCCATCACCGCACCGGACAGGATGTGCGCGCCGGGCTCGGAGCCTTTCTCCAATACGCACACCGACAGTTCCTGGCCCTTCTCAACCGCCAGCTGACGCAGGCGGATGGCAGTGGCCAGACCGGCAGGGCCGGCGCCGACGATGACGACGTCAAATTCCATCGCTTCGCGCGGCGGCAGGGCGGTGTTGGCTTCAGTGTTCATGCAAGGGCTCTTGGGTAAAGGCCGGCGCGGGTTGAGCGACGACGGTTGCCTGGAACCGCCGCCTCAACGTGAGGCGGCGATGATCTGCGAAGGCGCAGCGTTCCAGATCAGCCCTGCGCGATCGGCCAGATGGGCGAACACGCGTTCCAGGTGCTTGATGCGGTGCGGCTGGCCCATCACCCACGGGTGGATGTTGAGCGCGAGCAGGCGACCCTGTCCGGTGCGCTGCGCTTCCTCCAACAGGAAATCGCAGGCATCGACCATCTGGTCCGCATACTCGGCCTCGGCATGCAGATTTTCGCCGACGATGAAGCGATCTTCCAATTCCAGTGACAACGGCAGTGCGGTGAGCGGGCCGTTGGCGGTCTGGAAGGGGTAGGGCAGCTCGTCGTTGATCCAGTCGCCAAACCACTGCAAACCGGCCTGTTGCAACAGTTCCGGGGTGTTCTCGGACTGCGAGCGGGCCGGTGACAACCAGCCCTGGATGGGGGTGTCGGAATACGGGGCCAGCGCGGCCAAACTGCGCTGGATGTATTCAGCTTCGCGCGCCGGGTCCAGCCCGCCGTAGTGCACGCTGTCCATGTTCCAACCGTGCGCGACCAGCTCGGCGCTGCGCGCCTTGAGCCGGCGCAGCAGCGCCGGGTAGCGCTGCGCCAGTTCGCCATTGACCGCAGCACTGGCGCGCAGACCGTACTTTTCCAGCGCATCCAGTACGCGGAACACGCCGACCCGGTTGCCGTAGTCGCGCAGCGTGTAATGGCGCAGGTCCGGGTAGGGCATGACCATCGCGCCGTGCGGCTTGAAGCCCTCGCCCTTGGGGTTGAGCGGGAAGTGCTCCAGGTTCAGGTTGATCCACAGCGCCAGCGGCTTGTCGTCGGGCCAGCGCACGGCCGGGCGTTGCGCCAGCATCGACCAGCTGTAGCGCGCGTGGTCCATGCCGTGGCGCAGTTGCGGGTATTCGAGGAAGCTGCGATCCAGGCTCATGCCGCGTCCTCCGCGTTGATCGCCGCCATCGAGGCCAGCGCATCGTCGTAGTGGTTGTCCAGGTAATGCTGGGCGATCTCGCGGCCGGTGGCCTTCCACACCTTGTCGTGGCTGCAGATGTAGTCCATCGCGTCGTGGAAGGCGGCCAAGCGGTGCGGATGGCTGACCTGGTAGGCATGCAGCGGCACGCACATCACCGTGCCGGAGTTCTCGCCTTCGGCGTACAGGCGGTCGAATGCGTCCTTGATCATCTGCCCGTAGCGGCGCGGCTCGATCTTGTTGGTGACGTAGACGATGGTGTCGTTGAGCTCCAGCGAGTACGGCACCGACACGAAGCGCTTGCCCGAGCGGGTGGTGACCGGCGTTGGCTGGTCGTCGTGGAACAGATCGCAGGTGTACAGCCCACCGGCTTCGGCAAACAGGTCGATGGTGGCGTCCGAATGCGACAGCGCCGGTGCCAGGTAACCATCGCAATGCTGGCCAGTGTGCTCGGCGATCAGTGCCATCGAGTGCGCGATCATCTCCCGCTCCTGCGCCTCGTCCATGCCGTAGGTGTAGCGGGTGTTGTAAATGCCGTGGCTGAAGAACTCCCAGTTGCGCTCGGCCGCCATCTGGATCACTTCCGGATGGTGCTTGAGCATGGCCGTGGACAGCGATACCGAGCCGCGCAGGCCGTACTGGTCCATCACCCGCATCATCCGCTGGTGGCCGACGCGGTTGCCGTAGTCACGCGTGCCATAGCCCTGGATGTCGGGCAGCGGCCGCGGCCACGGCTTGCGCTGCGGGTTGGCCGGCGGCGCGTACTCGTAGAACTCGATGTTGGGCGCGATCCACAATGCCACGCGCGCGTCGCCCGGCCATTCGATCTTTGGCCGGCTGTCATAGGGCCAGTAGTCGAACAGGCCAGGATCGGACTTGGTTGCGACGTTCATGCGCGCAAGGCCTGCAGTTGTGCGGCCACCTGCTCGACCGATTCCACGTCGCCGTACTTGAGCATGATGTCGCTGAGGTTGGCGAAGTGCGGGATCTCGTGTTTGTCGGCCACGCATTCTTCAGGAACGATGCTGCGGTAGCCGCGCGACAGGCTGTCGATCACGCAGGCGCGGATGCAGCCCGAGGTGGAACCGCCGGTGATGATCAGGGTGTCGATCTTGTGGAAGGTCAGCAGCGACCACAGGTTGGTTTCGAAGAACGGGCTGGCCATGCGCTTATGCATGACGATGTCGCCAGGCTGCACGTCGGCGCGCGGGTCGAACTGCGCACGTTCGGAACCGTGCTTGATGTTCTGCAACGAGTCTGGCGTGTTGGTGCGGGTGCCCCAGGTGCCGGCGTCCTCGCCGGATTCCAGATAGGCGACATACGTCCATACCACCGGCAGGCCGAGCGCACGTACCTGCGCCGACAGCGCATTGATGTGCTCGATCTGCCGCGGGTCGGTCTCATACGCGGTCTTGAACGCGTCCATGTCGGTATAGGCGCGCTGCACATCGATGTTGACGATGGCCGGGCGCGCGCCGAAACCAAACTTGGCGCGGTTGGGGTTGGCCTTGACCTGCTCCCAGTACTGGCGGGCGGTGAGGTTGGACGTTTCCATCACGGGCATGGGGTCTCTCCGTTGCAGTAGTGGGGGTCAGGTGGCCGAAGCGCGCGAACGTTCGTCGCGCACCAGCGTTGCGGCCAGCAGGGCCAGCACGATCAGCACGCAGATCAGGCTGAAAGCGATGTGGTAGCTCTTGGTGATGTCGAAGATCTTGGCCGTCACCCAGATGCCGAGACCGGCAGTGGTCGCATCGAGCAGGGTGATGGTGCCGAGGATCTTGCCGGCCGAGCTCAAGCCGAAGGCGTTGACCGCGAGCAGCTGGATCATCGTGTACAGGCCGCCCCAGCCCAGGCCGAACAGGGCCAGCGAATACCAGATCAGGTCGGCGCGCATGGTCGCCAGGATCAGCGCGCCTGCAGCCATGATGGTCAGGTTGAGCAGGAACACGCGCTTGGCCGGCAATACATCGGCAAGGAAGCCGAACACGAACTTGCCAACCATCGCCAGGCCGAACATCAGGCCCAGGCCATTACCGGCGGTGGCCGGCTCAAAGCCCAGGTCGCGCATGTGCAGGAACAGGTTGGAGGCCACCGCCATGATCGAGAAGAACGTCGTCATCGCCACGAACGCCAGCACCCAGAAGGTGCGGGTGCGCATCGCCTGCTGGTAGCTCAGGTCCGGCAGCGAGGCGGCGGCCGGCGTGCCTGCGGCTGCTTTGGCGGCCAGCGTGTCAGCGCCCCACGGCTGGATGCCGCCCGGGCGCGGGCTGCGCACGAACAGGAAGGCGATGATCAGGAAGGCCAGCGGAATCGCGGCTTCCCATAGCAGCGCGGCACGCCAGTCCATGCTCTGCATCAGGTGCACGCCGAGCTTGGGGAACAGCATGCCGCCGAGGCTGGTACCGACCAGGGCAATACCAATTGCGGTGCCGCGATGGGTGGCAAACCACTGCGAGACGAAGATCACCGCCACGTTCAGGCCGGCGGCGACCAGCACCGCGGCAAAGCCGACGTGGATCCAGTACAGGTGGGCCAGCGTATGGATGTGCGCATAGGCCGCATACAGCGCCGCCAACAAGGCGATGCCGGCCAGCACCAGCTTGCGCGGGCCGACCTTGTCGATCAGCGCGCCCAGGAACGGTGCCATCCAGCCGGCCAGCACCAGGGTGATCAGGTCGCGCAGCTTGAGCTCGCTGCGGGTCCAGCCGAAGTCCTTGAGCAGGGATTCGTCAAAGGCGGTCAGGCCGGTCACGGTCAGGCCGTTGGAGACCAGCAACACCAACATCCCCATCACCGCCATCAACCACGGGTAATAACGCTTCATCCAGGCACCTCAATCGTTTGGGTTATGGCAGGTAGATACGCCGGAGGGGGAATTCCACCGCCGGCGTTGACCGGGGGCGAATGGCATGCCTACACTTTGTCCGGACAAAGTGTGCCACAGTCTTTTACCTGGGAGGAAGCCATGCAAACCGTGATCGTCCTGTTCAACCTCAAAACCGGCGTCAGCCGTGAGGAATACGAGGCCTGGGCGCGTGCCAGCGACCTGCCGGTGGTCAATGCGCTGCCGTCGGTGGAGAAGTTCGAGGTACTCAAGGCCAGCGGTCTGTTGATTGGTGAGGGCAGCTCCCCGTACGAGTACATCGAGCTGATGCGGATACCGGACATGGCTGCGTTCGGCGCCGACCTGGCTGATCCGGCCGTGCAGGCCGGTGCAGGGCAGTTCCAGCAATACGCTGACAATCCGTTGTTCATCCTCACCAGCGCGCTGTAAGCGCACAAGGAACATTGGTCATGGCTCGTTTCCCCGAATTGCAGGGCAAGGTCGCACTTATCACTGGCGCTGGTCGCCGCGCCGGCCTGGGCGAGGGCATCGCCCGCCGTCTGCTGCAGGAAGGCTGCAAGGTGGTGCTGACCGATATCGGCCAGGTGCGTGGCGCCGAGATGCCGGTTACTGCGGTCGGTACCGACGAGGAAATGGTGCAGGTCGCCGCTCAGCTGGCTGCCAGCAGCGGTGGCGAATGCGTGGCGATGGCCCTGGATGTGCTGGAAGAGGCGCAGGTGGAAGCGGTGGTCAAGGCCACGGTCGAGCGCTTCGGCCGCCTCGACATCCTGGTCAACAACGCCGGCATTGGTTACTTGATGAAGTCGCTGGTCGACATCGATGCCAAGGAATGGGACGCGGTGCTGGGCGTGAACCTGCGCGGCGCCTTCCTGACCATCAAGCATGCAGGCCGGCAGATGATTGCCCAGGGCGGCGGCCGTATCGTCAATATCGCCTCGCAGGCGGCCAAGTCGGCCTTCCCGCATGCAGCGGCGTATTGCTCGTCCAAGCATGGCCTGGTCGGCCTGACCCGCGTAGCGGCGCTGGAGCTGGGCGCGCATGGGATCAACGTCAACGCGGTATGCCCGAACCATGTGACCACGGGTCTCGGGGCTTGGCAGAACGAATATTTCGCCGAGAAGCAGGGCAAGAGTGTGGAGCAGTACCTGGCGGACATGCGTGCGCGCATTCCGGCTGGGCGCCCGGGCCTGCCTTCGGATACGGCGGCGGCTACGGCGTTTCTGTGCTCGGACGATGCGGTTTACATCACGGGCGAGGCGATCAATGTCTCGGGTGGTGAGGAAAACCACTGAGGCGTTCCTGCCCAATTTTCAAATCGTCATTCCTGCCGTCGCAGGAATGCCGGCATAAAAAGCCGAAACAGCAAAGCAGCAGTCCCCCACCACACAACCAACAACCGCACTGAGACCACCATGTCCAAACCCGCCTATCAGTGGCCCAACAACGCACGCCTGGCCTTGTCCGTGGTCGTCAATGTTGAAGAGTTGTCCGAGTACAACGTGGGCCAGGGTGACAAGATCACCGAGCCGGTGGACGAGCTGCACGTCACCCTGTCCAAGCCGGTGCGCAACTACGGCAACGAATCCAATTACCGCTACGGCGTGAACGAGGGCCATGCGCGCGTTTCCGCGCTGCTGGACAAGTACAAGGTCACCAGCACCTATACCGCCGCTGCGGTGTCGCTGGAGCGTGCGCCGGAAATCGCTGACTACCTGCGTGGCAGCCGTCACGAAGTGTGTTCGCACGGCCACCGCTGGATCCACCAGTTCCGCTTCAACGAAGAACAGGAACGCCAGTTCATCCGCGACGCTGCCAACAGCATTGAACAGACCACGGGCGTTCGTCCGGTTGGCTGGCTGTCGCGCTATCTGCATACCGCCTCAACCCGTCGTCTGCTGCAGGAAGAGGGCTTCCTGTACCACATGGACGATTACTCGGCCGATGCGCCGTTCTGGGGCGATGTTGAGGGCAGCGACAAACCAATGATCGTGGTGCCATACCAGCTCGATACCAATGACATGAAGATGTGGGTGGCGCCGTCCTACCTGCCCAAGGACTGGCTGGACTACGCCATCGACAGCTTCGACACGCTGTACGCCGAAGGCGAGCACAGCCCCAAGGTGATGTCGCTGGGCCTGCACCTGCGCATCATCGGCCGCCCGGGTCGCATCGGCGCGTTCGAGAAGTTCCTGCAGTACGTCGCGCAGAAACCGGGTACCTGGTACGCCACCCGTCGCCAGATTGCCGAGCACTTTGCTGCACAAGTGAGCGCCGCATGAGCGCCGCATTGAACAATCCACGCCGCTGCCTGCTGTTCGTGCCGGGCTCGCGCCCGGAGCGTTACGCCAAGGCAGTGGCCACCGGTGCCGACCAGGTCTGCATCGATCTGGAAGATGCGGTTGCCCCGGGTGACAAGGAAACGGCACGCGCTTCGCTGTTCGCGTTTCTTGCGCACAAGCCAGAAAGCCGTGGCGAGATAGGCCTGCGCATCAATCCCTTGTCCACCGAGCTGGGTCAAGCGGATCTGAACGCGTTGGCGGCATCCGGCTTGAAGCCAGCGTTCGTGATGTTGCCCAAGGTCGAAACCGTGGCCGAACTACAGCAGGCTGATAACGCGCTTGCTGCCATCGACACCGTGTTCATCGCACAGATCGAAACGCCGAAGGGTTTACTCGATGCACGCGCGCTGGCCACTGCCATTCCACGCCTGCAAGCGCTGATGTTTGGCGGCTTCGACTATATCGTTGCGCTGCGTGGCCGCGCCGGCTGGGACAGTTTCTTCCACCCGCGCGTGCAGCTGGCAACGATTGCCGCCGAAGCAGGTGTCGGCTGTCTCGATGTGCCCTTCCTCGACATCAAGGACGAAGCAGGCCTGGTCGATGAAACCGATCGCGTGATCGACCTTGGCTTCACTGCCAAGGCGGCGATCCATCCGGCCCAGGTCGAGCCCATCCAAAGCCGCTACCTGCCGACCGCTGCCGAGTACGACCGTGCCCAGCGCGTGGTCGCGGCACTGGCCGCCAGCGGCGGCGAAGCCATCCAGCTCGACGGCAAGCTGGTGGATCGCCCGATCGAAATTGCCGCCGAACGCGCAATCGCACTGGGTGCACTCGGCGTACGCGCCGGCTGACCGCAACCCTCCATTGAACGCCTGATCACACCCCCTCTTTGACCAAGCTGCGCCCAGCGCCAGCCCAACCCGCACCAAAAGGACATTGTCATGGTTCAGAACGTCAAGCAGATTTCCGAAAACCGCTTCCGCGAAACCTTCGGCCGCTACTACGAAGAGTTCAATGTCGGCGACATCTACGAGCACCGCCCCGGCCGCTCCATCACCGAAACCGACAACACCTGGTTCACCCTGCTGACGATGAACACCCATCCGATGCACTTCGACAAGGAATACGCCAAGGCCTCGGAATTCGGCAAGGTCATCGTCTGCTCTCCGTTCACCGTGGCGCTGATGGTCGGCATGAGCGTCACCGATGTCAGCCAGAAGGCCGTGGCCAACCTAGGTTGGAGCGAAATCAAGATGACCCATCCGTTGTTTGTCGGTGACACCCTGGTCGCCGAATCGGAAGTACTGGAAAAGCGTGAGTCCAAGTCGCGTCCGGGCGCGGGCATCGTCACCTGCCGTACCGATGGTTTCAATCAGGACGGCAAGTTGGTCTGTACCTTCAACCGCACCATGCTGATCGCAAAGCGCGGCCATTCGGTGGAAGACAAGGTCAACTACTGAGGGCGCAATGATGAGCACCGAACTGGAACAGCTGTGGGGCCCCGACGAAGAGCAGGCACTTCTAGCCTCGATTGACCATTGGGTGGAGAAGTCGGTCGCGCCGATCGCGCAGGAATACGACCTCGAAGACAAGTACCCGCATCACCTGGTCGAGGAGATGAAGGACCTCGGTCTGTTCGGTGCCACCATCTCGCCCGAGTACGGCGGGCTTGGGCTGCCGGCACGCATCTACGCCAAAATCGTGATCAAGGTGTCGTCGGTATGGATGGCACCGACCGGCATCTTCAATTCGCACCTGATCATGGCTGCGGCCATCGAGCGTTGCGGCACCGAGGCGCAGAAGCAGAAGTATCTGCCGCGCATGGCCACCGGCGAGTTGCGTGGCGCGCTGGGTTTGACCGAGCCGAACGCGGGCACTGATCTGCAGGCGATACGCAGCGTTGCCAAGCGCGACGGCGATCACTACGTCATCAACGGCGCCAAGACCTGGATCACCAATTCCATGTATGGCGACATGGTGTTGCTGCTGGTCAAGACCGACCCGGAGGCGCAGCCACGCCACAAGGGCATGAGCATGTTCATCGCCGAGAAGGGCGAGGGCTTCATCGTCGCCAAGAAGATGAAGAAATCCGGTTACCGCGCCATTGATACCTGCGAGCTGGTATTCCAGGACTACAAAGTGCCGGCGGACTGTTTGCTTGGCGGCGTTGAAGGCCAGGGCTTCCAGCATGCCGTCGGTGGTCTGGAGCTTGGCCGCATCAATGTGGCCGCGCGTGGCTGCGGCATTGCCGAGGGCGCACTGCGCTTGTCGGTGCGTTACGCACAGGAGCGCATGACCTTCGGCAAGCCGATCGCCGAGCATCAGGCCATCCAGCTCAAGCTGGGCGAGATGGCAGCCAAGGTGGAAGCCTCCAAGCTGCTGATCGAGAGTGCGGCCAATGCCTACGACAAGGGCCTGCGCTGCGACATGGAAGCGGGCATGGCCAAGTACTTTGCTACCGAAACCGGTGCCTACTGCGCGCAGGAAGGCATGCGCATTTTTGGTGGTTACAGCTACTCGGTGGAGTACGACATCGAGCGCTTCCATCGTGACGCAATGCTGATGTGCATTGGTGAAGGCACCAACGAAATGCAGCGCATCATCATCGCCAAGCAATTGGTGGCAAGAAACAAGATCTAAAAGCCCAAGCAGACCAGAGCCCCTCTCCCGAATGCATCAGACGCAAAGCCCCTCTCCCGCTTGCGGGAGAGGGGTTGGGGTGAGGGGGAGCTCTACGAGCGAAGTCAAAAGCTCCCCTCATCCGCCCTCCGGGCACCTTCTCCCGCAAGCGGGAGAAGGGATAGATCAGAAGCCGAAGCCACGGCGACAGCCAAAGCCAAAGCCAAAGCAACAGCCAAGTAGACGCAACAGCAGCATCCCTTCACCGCGGTCCTCAACCACCGCGGTGCTTTTTACAAACCAGAGGCCACACATGAAAGACCTTCCCCTGCAGGGACTGCGCATCCTTGCCGTCGAACAGTACGGTGCTGGCCCCTATGGCTCGATGCATCTGGCCGACCTTGGCGCCGAGGTCATCAAGATCGAATCCCCGCCGGGCGGCGACGTTTCGCGCGCCACCGGGCCGTACTTCCTGGGCGAAGGCGACAGCCTGTTCTTCCAGACCTTCAACCTCAACAAGCGCTCACTGCGCCTGGACCTCAAGGCAGTCGAAGGCCGCGAAGTCTTCGAAAAGCTGGTCGCCAGTGCCGATGCCGTGCTCAACAACCTGCGTGGCGATCAGCCCGGCAAGCTCGGCCTGGACTACGCAACGCTAAGCAAGCTCAACCCGAAGATCGTCTGCGCCCACCTGTCCGCCTATGGCCGCGACAACGAGCGCGCGGCATGGCCGGGTTACGACTATCTGATGCAGGCCGAAGCCGGCTTCATGGCGCTTACCGGTGAGCCCGACGCGCCGCCGGCGCGCTTCGGCCTGTCGATGGTCGACTTCATGACCGGCACCACCATGTCGATGGGTCTGCTCGCCGCCATCATCGGCGCGATGCGCACCGGGCTTGGCCGCGATGTCGATGTCAGCCTGTTCGACGTGGCCCTGCACCAACTCAGCTATCCGGCCACCTGGTACCTCAATGAAGGGCACCGCACCGAGCGTCTGTCGCGCAGCGCGCACCCCTCCACCGTGCCGTGCCAGGTCTATCGCACTGCTGACGGCTGGGTGATGGTGATGTGCATGCTGGAAAAATTCTGGCAGACCTTCGTCGAAGGCATTGGCAGCCCGGCTTGGGCTGGTGAGCCGCGCTTCGGCAGTTTTGCCGAACGTCGCAAGGTGCGTGAGGAGCTGACGGTGTTGGTCGATACGATCCTCAGCACCCAGCCCACTGCGTATTGGACGCAGAAATTTGCAGGTCGCATTCCGATCGCGCCGGTGCTGGATATCGCCCAGGCGCTCGACAATCCCTATGTGCGCGATGTCGACATGCTGCAGGAAGTCGAGCACGCACAGGGCACGCAGCGCCTGCTGCGCAATCCGATCAAGCTCGACGGCCAGCGGTTGAGTGGTAGTGCTTGTCCGCCACTCAATGCCGATGCCGACGCACTGCTGCGCGGGCTGGGCTACAACGATGCAGATCGCGCGCGCCTGCTCAGCGCGTGATCCAACGGAGTCGATGATGAAACTCGAAGGTGTACGCGTACTCGATCTGTCGCTGTTCCTGCCCGGCCCGCACTTGACCATGGTGATGGCCGATCACGGCGCCGAGGTGATCAAGATCGAGCCGCCCGGCGGCGAGCCGGTACGCGAGGTCGGGCTCAAGCAGGCCGGTGTATCCACCTGGTTCCGCAACACCCATCGCGGCAAGCGCTGCATCGTGCTGGATCTGAAAAGCGCCGACGGCAAAGCCGCCTTCGCCAAGCTGGTGGAGTGGGCTGATGTGGTGGTCGAAGCCTTCCGCCCCGGTGTCGCCAAGCGTCTTGGCATCGATTGCGCCAGCTGCAAGGCGATCAACCCGAAGCTGGTGTACTGCTCGATCAGCGCCTTCGGCCAGACCGGGCCCAAGCTCAATCGGCCCGCCCATGATCTGGCGATGCAGGCCGATAGTGGTGTGGTCAGTCTGAACCGCGCGCCGGATGGTACACCGGCGATGCCGCATATGCCGGTGGCCGACATGGCCGGCTCGCTGATGGCGCTCAACGGCATCCTGATGGCCTTGTTCCGCCGCGAGCGCACGGGCGAGGGCGACTACATCGATCTGTCGATGCAGGACGCGTTGATGGCGTGGTTGCCGAATGTGCTTGGCCCGCCGTTCGCACTCGGCCGCGACCCGGTGGTCAAGGAAGAACGCAGCTGGGGCGGCAATGCGCTATACAAGCTGTACCGCTGCTCCGACGATCGTTGGATCGCACTCGGCGGTGCCGAGCACAAGTTCGCCGAGAACCTGTTGAACGCGCTCGGTCGCGCCGACCTGATCCATCTCTGCCATCTGCCACCGGGCAGCGGTCAGGACCCGGTCAAGCAATTCCTGGCCGAAACCTTTGCCCGCCGCACCTTGGTGGAATGGACGCTGTTCCTGCACGATATCGACGTGTGCTGGGCACCAGTGAAGACGCTGACCGAAGCCTTCAATGATCCGCATACGCGTGCGCGCGAAATGGTCTGGACCGATGCACAGGGCGGCACCCACCTGGGCATTCCGATCAAGTTCGCCAACGAACCGGGGCGTATCAATCCGCAGCTGGATGGCATCGGCCAATCCACCGCAGCCGTATTGGCAGAACTAGGTCTCTAGCAAGCTGCAGGACCTGCTCCCTCCCTTGCGCTACGCGCAGGGGAGGGTTGGGGAAGGGGTGCTTTTGATTCAAGCACCACCCCAAAAAACCAAACTCAGGCGTCGCTGCCGATATCGCTGGTTTCATCGGTCACGCTGGCCGCATGACGGCGACGCTGGGCGATCTGCCGCGACTTGGCCTCGATGGCCTCGTTGTCGCGCTTGTTCTTGCGGTACAGCGCATAGCCAATCAGCCCCAGGCCAACAGCCGCAACGGCGACGGTAGCAGTGGGGTTGCGCTTGGCGGCGCGGGTGACGGCACGGCCGCCGGTCTTCATCGCACCAATGGCCGCGCCGGTCTTGAGCCATTCGGCTGCGCTGGAACCACCGTGCTTGATGTTGCCGCCGGCGCTGTTGACCAGTTCCAGTGCACGCTCCAGTGCCGGGCCGGTGATATCGCTGAACTTGCTCATGTGGGGACTCCATGTAGATGAGGGCCAGACCCCCATTCTTACCAGGGGGCCGTGTACGGGATGTTAGCCGGGAAGCGCCAGCCGTGGTTGTGGAAGGCTGAAGCGGGACTAACGAGCACTGCGAACGTCAAAAGCTACCCCTCCCCAACCCTCCCCTTGCCTTCGGCAAAGGGAGGGGGCGGTTCTTGGCAATCGGTCAGAGCGCAGCGCGCCGCTTTGCTCCCTCCCTTGCGCAAAGCGCAGGGGAGGGTTGGGGAGGGGTGCTTTTGCTCTCGCTTTTGCCATTGCCCCAACCCAAGCAAGCCAATCAAGTCCCCCGAGGCTTCGCCCGATGCGTCGCCGTAGCGCTCCACGGATCATCCGGCCACGGATGCCGCGGATAGCGGCCCTTCATTTCTTTCTTAACTTCGGCATAGGTGTTCTGCCAGAAATTGCGCAGGTCACCGGTCACCTGCAGCGGTTTTCCACCCGGCGACAGCAGGTGCAACAAAAGCGGCACGCGCCCATCGGCAATGCGCGGCGTATCGGCCAAGCCGAACAGTTCCTGCAGCTTCACCGCCAGCACCGGCGGGCGCGGGCTGAAGCCGTCATCATCCAGTGCGTACTCAATGCGCCGTTCCATCCCCGAAGGCACGCTGACACGGGTTGGCGCATGACGATCGACCAACTGCCGCTTGCTCCAGTCGATGCCGGACTTCAGCGCTTCGCCCAGCTCTTCCTCGGACAAGGCTTCCAGGCGCGTCTTGCCGTTGAAGGCCGGCAGCAGCCAATCATCCAGCGTCTCCAGCAAGGCGGCGTCGGAGAGATCGGGCAGTTCAAGTTCCGGCATCCAGCGGCGCAGGCCCATCACCCGCCAGCGCAACTGCTGCAGGTTCTCGGTCCACGGCAATGCGTCCAGCCCCAATTCGCGTACCGCATCTGTCAGTGCACGTGCGGCGCGCGCAGGGTCCACCTGGCCTGCCGGGCGGCTTTCCAGCACGATGCGTTCGAAGCTGCTTTCGCGGCGTGCTTCCAGTGCGCGCTTGGCGCTGTTCCAACGCACCACGTCCTGGGTCTTGAAACGGCTGGGGAAGTCGCGGCGCAGGCGCTGTTCGTCCACCGGCGCGGCACGCAGGATCAGTGCATCGCGTGGGTCGTGGCGCAGTTCGCTGATCACCAGCCACGGCTCGCCGCGTAGATCGCTGTTGTCGAACTGGCGCGCACTGCGGCCATTGGCCAGCTGGTAGCGCTGCGGATCACTCGGGTGCTGGGTGGCAATGCGGTCGGGGAAGGCATGGGCGAGCAGGTCACCGAGTTCATGCGCTTCGATATCGGCGGGCGGCGTGGCATCGCAGCGCAGGCGGCGGCGCCATTGTTTGGCGGCCGCATCAATCGCAGCCAAGCCACCGCGGTTGGCGTCGTAAGGCGCGCGGCCATTGCGGAACGCCGCCAATGCACGCCAACGCGCGGCCAGCGCATCGCCGCCCTGACGCAGCGGATCGCGTGCCTCCAACAGTGCTGCAAGGTCTGCCACCAAGGCTTGCTCGCGCGGATTGCCTGCAGACAGCAGCATGGCCGCCATGCGCGGATGCGTGCCCATCGCCAGCATGCGCTTGCCCAGCGCGGTGATGGTGTTGTCTTCGCTCAAGGCGCCCAGGCGCTGCAGCAGCTCACGTGCGGCCGACAGCGCACCGCTGGGCGGTGGATCGACGAAGCGCAGGTCGTCACTACCCCAGGCCGCCAATTCCAGCGCCAGCCCGGCCAGTTCCACCTGCGCCATTTCCGGGCGGCGCTGTGGCTCCAGCCGCTGTGACTGCGGCCACAAGCGCCACGCCCAACCGGAAGCCACGCGCCCGGCACGCCCGGCGCGCTGGTCAGCCGAGGCCTGCGAGATGGTCACCGCATCCAAGCGCGAGAAGCCGCTGTTGGGGTCGTAGCGCGGTTCGCGCGCCAGCCCGGCATCGATTACCACGCGCACGCCGGGCAAGGTGACCGAGGATTCGGCGACATTGGTGGCCAGCACAACCCGGCGGCGGCCGTCGGGATCGGGCTGCAGCACGCGGGTTTGTTGTTCTATTGGCAGCTCGCCGTGAAGGGGGAGCACGTCAAAGCTCTGCTCCTCCCCTTTCGCGGAGCGAAGGGGGAGGTTGGGAGGGGGTTGCTGTTGATCCTGGTCTAACGCCCGAAGCGACCCCTCCCCAACCCTCCCCTTGCCTGCGGCAAAGGGAGGGAGCAGAGCGGCTTGCACTCTGGCAATCTCCCGTTGCCCCGGCAGGAACACCAGTACATCACCCGGATGCTCGGCCACCGCCTGTTCCACCGCGCGCCGGGTCTGCGCTTCCAAGGCCTCGTCACGCCGCGCCGGGAAGTGGCTTACCTCCACCGGATAGCTGCGGCCTTCGCTGGACAGGCGCGGCGCATCCAGGAACTGCGCCAGCCGCTCACCATCCAACGTGGCCGACATCACCACGATGCGCAGGTCATCGCGCAGCTGCGATTGCACGTCCAGCGCCAACGCCAGCCCAAGATCGGCCGCCAGATGACGTTCGTGGAATTCATCGAACAGCAGCGCGCTCACGCCCTCAAGCAGCGGATCGTCCTGCAGCATGCGGGTCAGGATGCCCTCGGTGACCACTTCAATACGGGTACGCGCGGACACCTTGTTCTCGAAACGGATGCGGTAACCGATGGTTTCGCCAACCGGTTCGCCCAGCTGCCTGGCCATGAACGTGGCGGCACTGCGCGCAGCTACCCGGCGCGGTTCCAGCATGATGATCTTGCCGCCCTGCAGCCACGGCGCATCCAGCAGCGCCAACGGCACCTGGGTGGTCTTGCCGGCACCGGGCGGTGCTTCCAGGACCAGCCGCGTGTGTGCGGCCAGCTGCTGGAGGATGTCGGGGAGCAGCGGAGTGATGGGAAATGCTATTGCCATTGCAGCATTGTAGAAGCCGTGCGCTTCAAACGCCGCCAGAAACCCGGTTACACCGGCTCGTTCATCCTGCGAAGGGCTTGCCAGCGGCCAAACCTCTACAATTCACCCTTTCCGCCTCACCATCCCCAGCTCAATGCAACTGATCGACATCGGCGCCAATCTCACCCATGAATCCTTTGATCGCGACCTGGACGCGGTGCTGGAGCGCGCCCGCGCCGCTGGCGTGGTGCAGATGGTGATCACCGGTGCCAGCCGCGAGCATTCGCCGATGGCGCTGGATCTGGCGCGGCGTCACCCGGGTTTCCTGTACGCCACTGCCGGCGTGCATCCGCACCATGCCAGTGAATACACCGAAGAATGCGATGTGGAAATGCGCGCATTGCAGGCGCATCCGGAAGTGGTAGCGGTGGGCGAATGTGGCCTGGATTACAACCGCGATTTCTCGCCGCGTCCGGCCCAGCGCAAGGCTTTCGAGCGCCAGCTGCAGATATCCGCGGATCTCGCCGGCAAGCCGCTGTTCCTGCACCAGCGCGATGCGCATGATGATTTCATCGCGATGATGAAGAACTTCGACGGCAAGCTCGGCCCGGCGGTGGTGCATTGTTTCACCGCCGAGCGCCGCGAATTGTTCGATTACCTGGACCGCGATTGGTACATCGGTATCACCGGCTGGCTGTGCGACGAGCGCCGTGGTGCGCACCTGCGTGAGCTGGTAAAGCACATCCCGGCCGAGCGTTTGATGATCGAGACCGACGCGCCGTACCTGTTGCCGCGCACGATGCGGCCGCTGCCCAAGGACCGCCGCAACGAGCCAGCGTTCCTGTCGCATATCGTCGAAGAGCTGGCCCGCGACCGCGGCGAAGACGTGGCAGTCACCGCTGCCAACGCTACCGCCGCCACCCGCGCCTTCTTCCGCCTGCCGGCCTCAGCGGGCTGAGGCGGGGAATACCAGCGTTACCTGCGTACCACCTGTAGGTGATGCCGCAAGCGTGAGCTGGGCACCGTGCAGGCTGGCGATTTCGCTGACGATGGACAGGCCCAGCCCGCAGCCTTCGCCATCGTTTGCCAGCCGGTAGAACCGTTCCAGCACGCGTTCGCGTTCATCAGGAGGAATACCTGGGCCGTCGTCCTCCACCTGCAGGGTAAGGGGCGCGGCGGACAGGCGCAGTGTCACTTGTCCAGCGCTGCGGCCATAGCGCAGCGCGTTGTCGATCAGATTGCCGATCATTTCGCGTAGCAACTGCGCCTCGCCCTCGATCCACAGGCCCTCGTCCGGCCCTTCGTAGCCCAGGTCTGCTCCCTGCTGGATGGCGCGGTCGGCATGGCGCTCCAATGCCTGCCGGCACAGGCTGGCCAGGTCCAGCGGACGCAGCGCGAGGGCGCCGCTTCCGGCAGCATCGGAGCGGTTGAGCATCAGGATCTGATGGGTGAGGTGGTGCAGGCGGGTCAGCCCGTCCAGCACCGCATCAAGTGCGTGCCGACGGGCATTGGCATCGGTCTCGCGCAGGGCGCTGTCCAGCCGCACCTGCAGTGCAGCGAGTGGCGTGCGCAGCTGGTGGGCGGCATTGGCGACGAAGCGCTGCTGCTGTTGCTGCGCAGCGACCAGCCGCTCTATCAGCGTATTGATGGCATCCAGCGCGGGCTGCAGTTCGCGTGGACTGTCTTCATGCACGGGTAGCGGCCGCAGGTGCTGCACATCGAAAGCAACCAGTCGTTGCGTGGCGCGGTTGATGTTGCTGGCAACGGCGGTACTGCCCCAGCGCAATGCGGCAGCGGCCAGCAACAGCACCACCGCCTGCAGCGGCAGGCTGGACAGCAACATGCGGCGCTCCAGCCGATGGCGCTTGATCCGCGTTTCCGCCACACGGATCAACACCGGTCGCTGCGTGCCTGCCAGCGCGACCGCCACCTGCACCACGCGTACCGGGGCGTCATCGATGCGCGCGTCGTAGTACAGCGGCTCGCTGCTTGTTGCCAGGCTTGGCGCTGGCAGCCTGTGGTCACCGAACAGCGTGCGCTCACCGTCGATGACCTGCCCGTAGACATGATCCACGGTATCCCACTGGAACATGCGTGCAGTGGCATCGGTCATGGTGATGTCCACGTTGCCATCATGCACGTACAGCAACTGTGCCAACGACATTGCCGAGTCCCACATCCAGCGGTCGTAGACCTGCCCTGCGTAGTAGCGGGCCAGGGCGAACGATGCCACCGCGCTGGCCAGCAGCAGCAACAGCAACGGCAGCCACAGCCGGTGCAGCAGCAATGTGCGCAGGCTGGCCGGCCTGGCCTTCATTGCGCGGCTTCGATCCGATAACCCAGCCCACGCAGCATGCGGATGCCGACGCCCGCGCCTGCATCGTTGAGTTTGCGTCGCAGGCGGCTGAGATGCACCTCGATCACCGAAAGGTTGGCATCGGCATCCCAGTTGTAGATCGCATCGAACAGGCGTTGCTTTGAAACGACCCGTCCTGGCTGCTGCATCAGCATGTCGACCAGGGCCAGCTCGCGCGCAGTCAATTCCAGCGCGGTGCCGTCGTCGAGCCGCACATCGCGGACACCGGCATCGAACACCAACCGGCCGATGCTGCGCAGCTGCGCGGCGGCGCCACGGCGCCTGGCCAGGGCGCGTACCCGTGCTTCCAGTTCACCCAGTGCGAAGGGCTTGGCCAGGTAGTCATCCGCGCCCGAGTCCAGGCCACGGATGCGATCTTCCACGCCATCGCGGGCGGTGAGTATCAACACGGGGGTGTCCACGCCACGCCGTCGTAGCTGCGCCAACAGTTCCAGGCCATCGCCATCCGGCAGCCCGAGGTCGAGGATGGCCAGGTCGTAGTCCACGGTGTCGAATGCCGCCGGGGCCGAGCCGGCACGGTCCAGATGGTCGCAGGCATGGCCGTCCTGCGCCAATGCACGCAGCAGGCCTTCGGCGAGTTTCTGGTCGTCTTCGATCAGCAGGATACGCATTGCAAGGTTCACGCAAGAATCGGGCAAGTTTCCCGCAAGCCCAGCACCTTACCGTGTTGGGCATGAACGCCAAACTTCCAATTCTGCTTCTGTTGCCGCTGCTGGTGACGCCCTGCATCGCCCACGGTTTGAGCCTGCAACAAGCGGAGCTGGCGCTGCGAGGGAACAATGCAGACATCCAGGCGGCACGCATCGAACTGCGTGGCACGCAGGGCGATGCAGTGGATGCGTCACGCCGGCCGCCAGCCGAGCTGAGCCTGGGCAGCAGCAAGATCAGCAAGCAGCAAGGCATCGGTGCCGGCCGTTGGAGTGACAAGCGCGTGGACAGCACGCTGGGCCTGGGCTGGAGCTGGGAGCGCGGTGGCAAGCGCCATCTGCGCATGGAAGGCGCGCGGGAACGCGGCGATGCGGCCGAGCTGGACGTGCTCGACCAGCTGCGCGAGCAGCGTCTGGCGTTGCATGAACACTATTTCGGCTTGAAAGCTGCACAGCAGATGTTGCAGGTGGCGCAGTCCAATCGCGATGAATCCGCAAGCGCACTGACTGCGGCCGATCGCCAACTGGCTACCGGCGCCATTGCCTCCATGGAGCGTAACCGTCTGGCGGTGGAGGACATGAAAGCCCAGGCCGAGGCACGCCAGGCGCGGCAGCAGCTGTTCGAGGCGCAGACCGCACTGGGAATACTGATCGGGGATACGCGGGCACCGGAACAGTTGAGCGCCGACGACCCGTGGCCGCACCTCTACGACGCGCCGGCACCGGCGGAGAGCGTCGATCCAATGTTGCGCGCCGATCTGCAGGCGACCGCGGCGCGGTTGCGCGCGGCCGATGCCGATCGCCGTTTGGCCCGGAGCCAGCGATACCGCGATCTGCAACTCGGCGTGGAAATGGAGCGCGAACCGGCTGACATCGGTGGCGTTACCTGGGGCTTTTCGGTGAGCGTGCCGCTGACCGGTCCCAATCACCATCGCGGCCAGATACAACGCGCCGAAGCGGACTATGAGCTGGCGTTGCTGGACCTGCAGCAGGCCGAGCGTGCGGCCCGCGCCGAACTGCGCCAGGCCGCCAGCCAACTGGATGCCAACAGTACGCGCCTGCGTCACTACGAGATGCAGATCGTGCCTGCTGCGCGTCAGGCCTTGGATGGCATGGAGCTGGCGTATCGCCGCGGTGCGGCGAACCTGACCGATCTGCTCGACGCGCGCCGCACCTGGCGTGAGGCCGAGCAGGAGCGGGTACAGGCGTTGTTGGACCACGCCGTGGCGCTGGCCCGTTGGCAGGCGCTGCTTGAGCTTCCCTCTTCGCAAGGAATTCGATCCTGATGGGCTACAAGGTTTTCGCCGCGCTGTCGCATCGCGGCAGTCACGCAGTGTTGTTGGTGGGGTTGCTGGCGGGCTGTGGCCGCAACGCGGGCGAGGTACCGGCGGCAGCACCCGAGGTACGGCAGGACACCATCCGCTTCGCTGCCACCAGTCCACAACTGCGGGTGCTACGCAGTGAAGCTGCCGAAACCGTGGCCAGCAACCGCGTGCAGGTGCCGGCGCGGTTGGCGTGGGACGAATCGCGCACCAGCTACCTGCGTGCGCAGATGGCAGGCCAGGTGGCGCAGCTGGTGGTCGCGCCCGGACAGACGGTGCATGCCGGACAAACACTGGCGTGGATAAATTCGGCGGAGTTTGGCCAGTTGCAGGCCGAAGGTGTGCGCGGCGAAGCAGAGCTGCGTAAGGCGCAGCATGAACTCACACGCGTGCGTGAACTGCATGAGGCCGGGATTGCGTCAGGCCGCGAGCTGGATGAAGCCGAGACCAGTTTCGCCGCCAGCCGCGCCGAGCGCACGCGCTCCCGTACGCTTGCGCAGACGCTGGGAGGCCAGGGAAGCATCGACCAACGGCTGCCACTGCGCACGCCGGTCGATGGTGTACTGGTGGAGCGCAACATCAGCCCTGGCATGAATGTAACGGCCGACAGCGAGCGGCCGCTGGCGGTGGTCAGCGACCCGGACCGCCTGTGGTTGCTGCTGGACATTCCCGAGCACCTTGCCATGCAGGTCCACGAAGGCGCGCAGGTCGACATCGATGATGGCAGTGGGCAGCCGCAGCCACTGGTGCTTGCGCATGTGGCCGACTACGTGGACAGCCAGACACGGGTGGTGCAGGCGCGTGCGGAGGTGGACAACCATGGGCGTCGCTTCAAGGCTGGGCAATACCTGCATGCCTCGCTGGCGCTGCCGGTGCGGCCGGGTGTATCGGTGCCGGTCGCCGCGGTGCTGCTGATCGACAACCGCAACATGGTGTTCGTCGATGAGGGGCAGGGGCGCTACCGTCGCCAGCCGGTCGTCAGCGAGGATATCGGCGCCGGCCGCAGCTGGATTCGTGAGGGCCTGCAAGCTGGTCAGCGCGTGGTGGTGGACGGCGGCCTGCTGCTGCAGCAGTTGCTCGACCAGCCACGTGCCAACGCCAATGGTGCTGCGGGTACGGCGCCATGATTGATCGTCTGGTTTCATGGTGCATGCGCCAGCCGGTGATGGTGATGCTGGCGCTGGTACTGTTCATTGGTGCGGCACTCGTCGCCTTCCGCGAATTGCCGGTGGAAGCATTCCCGGACGTTTCCGATACCCAGGTCACGGTGGTGGCCCTGCATCCCGGGCGCGCCGCCGAGGAAGTCGAACGCGAGGTGACAATGCCACTGGAAGTGGCGCTGTCGGGTATCCCACATTCGGTGCGGGTGTTCTCGCACACCCAGTTCGGCCTGTCGATGGTGATCCTGACCTTCGATGACGGCGCCGATGACTATTTCGCCCGTGCGCAGGTACTGGAGCGCTTGCAGGACGTGGAGCTGCCCGAGGGTGTGCATCCAGGCATCGAACCGATGAGTTCGGCGGTGGGCGAGATCTACCGCTATGTGCTGCGTGGCGATCACCTGAGCTCGACCGAGCTGCGCACGCTGCAGGAGTGGGTGATGGCGCGGCAGTTGCGTACGGTGCCGGGGGTGGCCGACGTGATCGGCTTCGGCGGCTGGTTGCGCAGCTTCCAGGTGCAGCCGGACCTGGGCCGCCTGCGTGATCGTGGGGTCAGCCTGGAGGACTTCGCCAAGGCCCTGCAGGATGGCAGTTCCAACGCCGGCGGCGGCTATGTCGAAAAGGGCCAGCAACAGTATCTTATCCGTGGTGTTGGCTTGTTGCGGTCGGCCGAGGACATCGCGCGGATCGTCGTTGCCGAGCGCGATGGTGCGCCCATCCTGGTACGCGACCTGGCCAGCGTTGCCGATACCGGCCTGCCCCGACAGGGACTGGTTGGCCAGGACGGCAATGACGATGCGGTCTTTGGCATGGTGTTGATGCGCAAGGGCGAGAATCCCTCCAAGGTGCTGGATGCATTGCACGCCCGCATCGCCCAGATCGAGGCGACCGGGCAGTTGCCGCCGGGGGTGAGCATTGAACCGTTCTACGACCGCTCCTGGTTGGTGTCGACCACGTTGCGCACTGTGTTCGGCAACCTGGTGGAAGGTGCGGTGCTGGTGTTTCTAGTGCTGTGGCTGTTCCTGTACAACCCGCGTGCGGCATTGATCGTGGCGGCGATGATGCCACTGGCGATGCTGTCCACTTTCCTGGGCCTGCGCCTGTGGGGCGTGCCAGCCAACCTGCTATCGCTGGGAGCGATGGACTTCGGCATCATCATCGACGGCGCGGTGATCGTCACCGAGCACATCGTGGCGCGCTTGGCACTGTTGCCACCCGGTAGCGACCGTCGGATCAAGTTCGATACGGTGCTGTCGGCGACGCGTGAGGTCGGGCGGCCCACCTTCTTCTCGATGCTGATCATCATCGCCGCGCATATCCCGATCTTCACCCTGCAGCGGCACGAAGGGCGCATGTTCGCGCCGATGGCGTACTCGGTGACATCAGCCTTGATTGGCGCCCTGCTGTTGGCGCTGACCGTAGTGCCGTTGCTGTGCTACTGGTGGCTGGGTCGAGGCCGACCACCGCGTGCCGACAATCCGCTGATGCGGCGCCTGGGCGGTTGGTACCGACCGGTGCTGGAGCGGGCGCTGGCGCGGCCGAAGGCGGTGGCCTTGAGTGCGTTGGCGATACTGGCGGTGACGCTTGCACTCGGCACACGCTTGGGCAGCGAGTTCCTGCCGGAGCTGGATGAGGGATCGATCTGGTTGACTGCCACGCTCGACCCCAGCGTCAGCCTGAGCGAGGCGCAGTCGCAGTCGCGGCGCATCCGTGCGCTGGTCGGGTCGATGCCGGAGGTTTCCACCGTGGTGGCCAAGCTTGGGCGGCCGGAGGATGGCTCCGATGCCAAGGGTGCCAACCAGATCGAGGCGCTGGTGGCACTCAAGCCGGAGAAGCAATGGCCTGCAGGCATCACCAAGGCACGACTGGTGGCGCAGATGCAGCGCATGCTTGAAGAGCGCATTCCCGGGCCGGAGTTCTCGATCTCGCAGCCGGTACGCGACAACATCCTGGAGAGCATTTCCCAGATCAAGGGTCAGATCGTCATCAAGATCAGCGGCGATGATCTGGAGCTGCTCAACGAACATGCCCAGCAGGTATTGGCGCAGGTGCGCGACGTCGAGGGCGTGGAGAGCGCTTTCATCGATCGCGATGGCACGCTGCCGCAGCTGCGCATCGAGATCGACCGTGAACGTGCTGCGCGCTACGGCCTGAGCATCAAGGCGATCGATGAGGTGATCGAGACCGCGCTGGGCGGTCGTGAGGTCGGCGAGCTGTGGCAGGGCGAGCGTCGCTTCCCGGTGACGCTGCGGCTGGCGGATGCGGACCGTGAACTGCAACGGCTGCGCCTGCTGCCGGTGGATATCGGCGAAGGGCGGACTGTAACGCTGGGTGACGTGGCCGACTTCGGCATGGCGAACGGCGCGATCAACATCTCCCGTGACAATGGCCAACGGGTGAAGGCGATCAGCATCTTCATCGCTGGGCGTGACATGGGCAGTGTGGTGGCCGACATGCGCGCACGTGTGGATGCATCCCTGCGCTTGCCACAGGGGTATGCGGTCAGCTGGTCGGGCGAATTCGAGAACCAGCAACGGGCCATGCAGCGATTGGCGTGGGTGGTGCCGCTGTCGGTGCTGATCATCTTCGTGCTGTTGTTCGATGCGTTCAAGGATTTCACCAGCGCGGGCCTGATCCTGGCCAACGTGCCGTTCGCGTTGATCGGCGGCATCCTGGCGCTGCTGCTGACCGGGATACCGCTGTCGGTATCGGCGGCGATCGGCTTCATCGCCCTGTTTGGCCAGGCGGTGCTGAACGGGGTGGTGATGTTGAGTCGCTTCGGCCAGCTGCGCGAGCAGGGCATGTCGTTGTACGACTCGGTGGTGCAGGGTTCGCTGCAGCGCTTGCGGACCGTGTTGATGACGGCGCTGCTGGCGATGTTCGGCCTGTTGCCGATGGCGACCTCGCACGCAATCGGTGCCGAGACCCAGAAGCCGCTGGCGGTGGTGGTGATCGGTGGGCTGATCTCGGCGATGCTGCTGACCTTGGTGGTCCTGCCTGCGTTGTACTACTGGGTGCATCGCCGTCGTGAACAACGCCAGCAGCGTGCGCTGGCGTCGGCACCAGAGGCATGATGCCGACGCGTCGCAGTCGCATCCGTACCGGCTCAGCGCTGCAGCTGCGCCTGGTAGGCCTGCAGGTGGCAATGGGCTGCCTGCAGCAACGGTGCCTGCTGGCCGACGGCCAGTGCACGCTGCAACATATCGCCCACGATATGTGCCGCTTCCACGCGTTGGCCGGCTTCCAGATCGCGCAGCATCGAGGCTTTGATCGGCGAGCCGGGCTTGGTGAGTGCACCTAGCGCGATGTCCTGCGCCTTCGCTGGAATTGGCTGGCCGGCCTGCGCGGCGACTGCCAGGCATTCGGCGTACAGGGCCTGCATGAAGGCGGTGCCATGGTCGCTGGCAACGATGGTGCCGACGTCGGCGCGCATCAGGCAGGTGCCGGCGGCCAGCGCGGTGAGGAAGGTGTACTTGATCCACTGCTCCTGGGCGATATCGGCCGAGGCGACATGATCAATGCCGGCTTGTTCGCAGGCTTTGACCAGTGCGCTTACGCGTGCGCTGTCAGCAGCACCATCGCGCTCGCCGAAGGTCAGCTTGGCCGGCTTGTCCAGATGCAGCACCGCCCCGTCCTCGGCCTTGGTCGCGCTGATGAAGCACAGCCCGCCGAGTACGTGATCACGCCCGAAACGTGCATCCAGCGCAGCGTAATGACGCAGGCCATTGAGAATCGGCAGCACGCTGGTATTTGCGCCCACTGCTGGCGCGATGGCATCGATCGAGCTGTCCAGGTCATAGGCCTTGCAGCTGAGGATGACCAGATCGAATGGCTGTTCCTTGGCCAGTTGTGGCAGTGCGTCGGCAGTGACGTGGGCGACCGGGAATGCCGCATCGCCGAGCGGGCTGCGGATCACCAGACCATCGCGATCGAGCTGGGCTGCGCGGTTGGCCCGCACCAGGAAGGTGACATCAACGCCGGCCTGGGCCAGCCGACCACCAAAGTAACCACCGGTACCGCCGGCACCGAGAATCAGGATGCGCATCAGCGTGGATATCCATCGACAAAGGGGAGTGGGAACATCATAGGTGTTCGGGAGTGTTGTAGGAGCGGCGTCAGCCGCGAAGCTGGTGCCAACGCCGGTGGCAGTGAAATGGAGAGAACAGAGGCTGTGGAGAATGCGATTGCGAAGACCCAGCGGTGCTGATGGTTCACCAGCTTCGCGGCTTACACCGCTCCCACAAAAGCCAGAACAAAAAAAGGCGCCTTTCGGCGCCTTTTCTCAGCTGCGCAGGCCTACGCCTCGCCGCAGCAGCCACAGTGCCAGCGTGGTGAGCGCGACAACAAAGCCCAGCATCAATGCATACGACACCCACAACGGCACGTCGCTGCTGCCGAGCAGGCCATAACGGAACGCATTGACCATGTAGAAGATCGGGTTGGCATGGGTCATCGCCTGCGCCCAGCCCGGCAACAAGGTCACCGAATAGAACACGCCGCCCAGGTAGGTCAGCGGGGTCAGGATGAAGGTCGGCACGATCGCCACGTCATCGAACTTCTTGGCGTAGACGGCATTGATGAAGCCGGCCAGCGAGAAGATCGTTGCGCCCAGCAGCACCGTGGTCAGCGTCACCAGCGGGTGCGGGATGCGCACGGGGGTGAAGAACATGGCGATGATCAGCACGATCACACCGACCATCAAGCCGCGCAACACCGCGCCGGCCACATAGCCGCCGAGGATCACCCAGTTCGGCATCGGGCTGACCAGCAGTTCTTCGATATGACGGCCGAACTTGGCGCCGAAGAACGAAGAACTGATGTTGCCGTAGCTGTTCTGGATCACGCTCATCATCACCAGGCCCGGCACGATGAATTGCATGTAGCTGTAGCCGCCCATCTGCCCGATCTTGGAGCCGATCAGGCCGCCGAAGATCAGGAAGTACAGGGTCATGGTGATGGCCGGCGGGACCAGGGTCTGGCCCCAGATGCGCAGGATGCGGTTGACCTCGCGACGAACGATGGTGCCCAGCGCCACCCAGTTGCGGCTGCTGTCGGTCACGGGAACGGGGGTACTCATGCTGCGCTGTTCTCCAGGTTGCCGGTGAGCCGCACGAACAGCTCCTCCAGGCGGTTGCTCTTGGTACGCATCGAACGCACGCGGATGCCGGCGGCATTCAATGCGTCGAAAACACGGTTCAGATCCATCGCGCGCGGCATGTCCAGATCCAGCGTGTGCGCGTTGCTGGCGGTCAGCACGGCACCTTCGATCTGTGGCAGCTGCGCGGGCAGGTCACCGTCGATATCGAACAGGAAGCCTTCCACATCGAGCTTGGCCAGCAGGTCGCGCATCGGCCCCTGCTCGACGATCTGGCCATGGTTGATGATGGCCAGGTTGCGGCACAGCTGCTCGGCCTCTTCCAGATAGTGCGTGGTGAGGATGATGGTGGTGCCGGCGGCGTTGATTTCCTGCAGCGTCTTCCACATGTCGCGGCGGATCTCGATATCCACGCCAGCGGTGGGCTCGTCGAGGATCAGCAGACGCGGCCGGGTCATCATCGCGCGGGCGATCATCAGCCGGCGCTTCATGCCGCCGGACAGGGTGCGGCTCATCATCTGCGCCTTGTTCCACAGGTGCGCGCGCTTGAGTTCTTCCTCGGCGCGGACCTCGGCCTCGGCACGCGGAATCCCGTAGAAGCCGGCGTAGTTCACCAGGATGTCGAAGGGCTTCTCGAACAGGTTGAAGTTGATCTCCTGCGGTACCAGCCCGATCAGGCGCATGGTGGCGCTGCGCTCGGCCACCAGGTCGCTGCCGAACACCTGTACCTGGCCTTCGCTCAGGTTCACCAGTGAAGAAACGATGCCGATCAGGGTCGACTTGCCGGCGCCGTTGGGGCCGAGCAGGGCGAAAAAGTCGCCCGGCGCGACGTCCAGCGACACCCCTTTCAGGGCCTGGACGCCGTTGTCATAGGTCTTGCGCAGGTCGGTGATGCGCAGCGCAGCTGTGCTGTTTTGGGTACGGGAGTCCAATCTCGGGCCTTCGCGCCGGGTACAGGCGTCGGATAAGTGCAGGCGGCTATTATAGGAGGCCCCGTGGTCCATACCCGGTTACACACTGTTCCCCTCCTGTGCCAATCCAATTCCCCCTCAAGCTGGTCGGCCGCCACATGCTGGCGCCCAGCATCGGCCATTACCAGTTCGTCCGTGACGACGGCCAGCCGCTGGATTTCCTGCCCGGTCAGTTCATTCAGATCCACTTCGACTACGCCGATGGCACCGCGACCAAGCGCAGCTACTCGCTGGCCACCATCCACGACCACGCGCTGGGTCCGGGCGATGCGGTGGAAATTGCAGTCAGCTTTGTCCCCGGCGGCGCCGCCACGGCCCTGTTCGAGGGCATGGAACTGGGCGACCACGTCAGCGGCAGCGGCCCGTTCGGCCGTTTCTGCCTGCAGCCGGGTGACCACAATGCCCGCTATGTGCTGATCGCCACCGGTACCGGCGTCACCCCGTACCGCTCGATGCTGCCGCAGCTGCACACGGCCATGGTCGAGCGCGGTGTGGAGGTGGTGCTGTTGCAGGGCGCGCGGACCCCGGAAGAACTACTGTACAGCGACGACTTCTACGCCTTCGCCGCGGCCAACCCGGGGTTCCGCTACATGCCCTGCCTGTCGCGCGAACTGCCGGAAAACCCGCACGCCGATGTCCGCAAGGGTTATGTGCAGCAGCAGCTGGCTGAGATCGCCCCGGACCCGGCCCGCGATATCGTCTACCTGTGCGGCAACCCGGACATGGTCGATACCTGCGTGGAAGTGCTGAAGCAAGCAGGTCTGCCGATGCCGCAGATCCGCCGCGAGAAGTACGTCAGCAGCAAGTGATGCTTGGCGACTGCAGCGCAGTCGTCCCTGCTGGTGAGCCGGCCGGTCTGGTCTCGGCTTGGTTTCGATCCGCATAAAGGCGCGACGCTTTCGTTCGCGCCTTTCTTCGTTGTGGATGCATCTTTCCCACGCTGGGCGGGGCAGGGCGGGTCAGCGTACTGGTCGTTTCCATCTGTAAAGGCTACTTGACAGGCTGGCTGGCTCCGTCGCAGGATGTGTCAAGCGTGCTTTACAGGAGTTGGCCATGCGTCATTGCAGCTGTCTTGTCTGTTCCGCGGCAACGGACTCCGTTGCCAGCCGGTGTGCTGTCAATCGGCGTGCTGTCAGCCGGTTTGTTGCCCTAGCGCCAAGCCTGCAGACGCTGTTGCAGGGGACGGGACGATGAGCCGCAATCAATCGACGGTCGGCATGTTGATTGTCGCCGCAGTATTCGCCCTCGTCGCTTCCGCCGTGCTGCTGTGGCAGCCAATGGGCGCGCAGCCGCAGCTCACCGGCATCCTGTTTGGTATCGCCCTGGGCCTGGTATTGGCAGCACTGCTGCGTCGGTTGATGCCCGATGGCTGCGATGCCGCGCCGGCCAAGCTGCGCAAACGCTATACCCGCGAGGTGATGCTGGCCATGGCTGGCTACGTGGTGCTGCTGGTGCTGTCGATCCTGCTGCTGAAGCGGGTCGAAGACGGTCTGCTGCGGGCTTTGATCGCGCTGTTGCCGGTACCGCCGATGATGCTGGTGCTGCGGGCGATGATCCGCTACATCCGCGATACCGATGAGCTGCAGCAGCGTATCGAGCTGGAGGCAGTGAGTTTCGCCACGGCATTCATTTCGCTGCTGTATCTGACAGGGGGCTTTCTGCAGTCGGCCAAGGTCATCGATGTGCCGTCCAACGTGGCGATGATCTGGGTGTTTCCCTTGGTATGCCTGTCGTACGGGCTGGCCAAGGTCGTGGTCGCACGGCGTTACCACTGAGCTGGGGCGATGGATAACCGATTGCGCGAGCTGCGCGAAGCCAAGGGCTGGTCGCAAGGGGAGTTGGCCGAGAGGCTCGAAGTCTCCCGGCAGACCATCAATGCGCTGGAGACCGGCAAGTACGATCCCAGCCTGCCGCTGGCGTTCCGGATTGCGCGCCTGTTTGAAAGCCGTATTGAAGAAATTTTCTTTCCTGATGTCACATAGCTGCCGCGCCCGCGTCTGGATGCAGGTAGACCCGTTTATTTCCTTCAACCGTGAGGGGCTGTTCCGATGATGTCCCGCAAGACCCAAACCATCCTCGCCTTGGCCGTGATCGCCGGCATCGTTGGTTACCGCCTGGTGCGGTCAACCGATACGCCTGCGCCAGCACCTGCTGCGGCCGGAGCCACTACTGTAACGGCCGTGGCCGGCAAGCCGCAGACGCTGGGCAGCTTGAACTTCCAACCCTGCAGCCTGAGCTCGGCCGGCAGCCGCGACAGCCTGGAAGCGCAATGCACCACGCTGGAAGTGCCCGAAGACCGGACAAACCCGCAAGGCCGCAAGATCAGTTTGAACATCGCCTGGGTCGCCCCGGAGAAGGAAAGCGATCTGCAGCCAGACCCGGTGTTCTTCCTGGCCGGTGGCCCGGGCCAGGCCGCGGTCGCCACTTATCCGCAGGTGGATGCCGCATTTGCCGAGGTGCGCAAGCACCGCAACGTGATCCTGGTGGACCAGCGCGGCACCGGTAAATCCAATCTGCTGGCCTGCGATACGCCGGACGATGCCGATTTCAGCACGGCCTCGATGGTCGCAGCGGCGCAGAGCTGCGCAACCGAGCTGGCAAAGAAGGCCGACCTGCGCTTCTACACCACCACCGAGGCGGTGGCGGATCTGGATGCGGTGCGCCAGGCCATCGGTGCGACGCAGATCAATCTGGTCGGCGTCAGCTACGGCACCCGCGTGGCCCAGCAGTACGCCATGCGCCATCCGCAGGCCACCCGCAGCATCGTGCTCGACTCGGTGGTGCCGAACAGCCTGCAGCTGGGCAATATCTTCGCGCGCAATCTGGATGACGCCTTGGCGCTGCAGTTCGCCCAATGCACCAAGACCGCATCGTGCAAGGACAAGCTGGGTGATCCACGTGCCGAGCTGGACACGCTGCTGGCCAAGCTGCGCGCGCAGCCGGTGATGGTGCAATACCGCGACGCCAGCACCGGCGAACAGCAGCAGGGCGAGCTGCGTGCGGAAACCGTGGCCGGGCTGGTACGCATGTATGCCTACATGCCGGCTGCCGGTGCGCTGCTGCCCAAGCTCATCCATGAAGCCAATGGCGGCCGCTACGACAACCTGATGGCGCTGACGCAGATGCTGCAGGGCGAGATGAAGGATGCCATGGCGATGGGCATGCAGCTGTCGGTGGTGTGCAGCGAAGACAAGGAAAGCATGGTCGCCAACAGCGCCGACGAGAACACCGTGCTCGGCAACCAGATGGCCGAAGCCATGGGCGCGATGTGCGCCAGCTGGCCCAAGGGCACGGTACCAGCCGACTTCCACAAGCCGCTGGCCGGCAAGCTGCCGACGCTGGTGCTGGAAGGCGAGTTCGATCCGGTGACGCCGCCGCGCTATGGCGAAGAAGTGGTCAAGCATCTGGATAACGCGCGCCTGTTCGTGCTGCGTGGCCAGGGCCACAACGTCATCGGTGCTGGCTGCATGCCCAAGCTGTTCGCGCAGTTCATCGAAAAGACCGACCCGAAGGCGCTCGACGGTGCCTGCCTGGAAAAACTCAACTACGTGCCGCCGTTCACCAGCTTCAATGGCTGGGAACCGTGACATCACCGCATCACTGAGGATTAGCTTCCATGATCGTTGCAGAACGACTCCGCAAGACCTTCCCCGGCAGGGGCAAGGACAAGACGCCAGTGATTGCCGTGGATGACGTGGGCTTCACCGCCCACGACGGCCAGATCACTGGCCTGCTCGGCCCCAATGGTGCCGGCAAGACCACCACGCTGCGCATGCTGTACACGCTGATGACGCCGGAAAGCGGCCGCGTGCTGGTCGATGGCATCGATGCCGCGGTCGACCCCAACGCGGTGCGTCGCAGCCTCGGCGTGTTGCCGGATGCGCGCGGTGTGTACAAGCGCCTCACAGCCCGCGAGAACATCGATTACTTCGGTGAACTGCACGGCATGAGCTCGGCCGCCATCGTCGAGCGCACCGCGCGCCTGGCCAAGGCGCTGCAGATGGAGGACTTCCTCGATCGTGCCACCGAAGGTTTCAGCCAGGGCCAGCGCACCAAGACCGCGATTGCCCGCGCGCTGATCCACGACCCGCGCAATGTGATCCTCGACGAGCCGACCAATGGCCTGGACGTGATGACCACCCGTGGCCTGCGTGGCTTCCTCAAGGAACTGCGTGAGGAAGGCCGCTGCGTGATCTTCTCAAGCCACATCATGCAGGAGGTCGCCGCGCTGTGTGACCGCATCGTGATCGTCGCGCAGGGCAGGGTGGTTGCCCAAGGCACGCCGGATGAACTGCGCGAGCAGGCCCACGAGAGCAACCTGGAAGACGCGTTCGTGAAACTGATCGGCAGCGAGGAGGGCCTGCACGCATGAGCCAGACTGGATATTTCCGCGCCATCTTCACGGTGATGCGCAAAGAGCTGCGCGACTTCGCCCGCGATCGCCGCACCTTCCTGTTGACCCTGCTGACAGCACCGTTGCTGTACCCGTTGCTGTTCCTGGGCATGAACAAGCTCACCAACCTGCGCGCCGAGACGCAGTTGGAGAAGGACTTGAGCATCCCGGTGGTGGGCATCGCCCGTGCGCCGAACCTGGTCGCCTTCCTGGCCAGCCGCGGCATCAATGCCACCGAGGCACCGGCCGACTACGAAGCACTGATCCGCAGCCAGCGCGAAGACCTGGCCTTGGTGATCGACGAGAACTTCGCTGCCGACTGGCAGGCTGGCAAGCCAGCCAAGGTGGAAATCGTCGCTGATACCACGCGCCGTACCGGCGACGTGCAGATCGCCCGCGTGCGCAATGTGCTGACTGCCTACGGGCAATCGGTGGGCGCCTTGCGCCTGCTGGCACGCGGCGTCAATCCGGCGGTGGCCGCACCGGTCAATGTCGGCACTCGTGATCTGGCCACGGCCGAGGCCAAGCGCGGCATCTTCCTGTCGGTGGTGCTGCCACTGGTACTGATGTTGTTCGCCTTCATCGGCGGCTCGCATCTGGCAATGGACACCACCGCCGGTGAGCGTGAGCGGCAATCGCTTGAGCCCTTGCTGGCCACGCCGGCAGCACGCGGCGCCTTGGTCAGCGGCAAGATGCTGGCAGCGGTGTTGCTGGGCCTGGCGTCGATGCTGCTGATCCTGATTTCGTTCAAGGTCAGCGCCAGCATTGGTGGTGGCGCGGCGCGCTCGCTGGACGTGAGCTTCGCGGCGATGGGCAAGCTGCTGGTGATCCTGCTGCCGCTGGTGCTGATCGGCACCGCGCTGCTGACCTGCCTGTCGGCCAGCTCCAAGAGCATGAAGGAAGCACAGAGCCATATGGTCTGGTTGATGTTGCTGCCGATGCTGCCGGGCTACGCCTTGATGGCCTACCCGCTGAAGGACACCCAGCTGTGGCAGTACGCGGTGCCGTTCCTGTCGCAGAACCAGATGCTGGTGAAAGTGACCCGCGGCGAGATGCCGTCGGCCACCCAATGGGCGGTGTATCTGGCCGCGTCGGTGTTGCTGGCAGTGCTGCTGTGGGCGGTAGCCGTGTGGCGTTACCGCCAGGAACGTCTGGCAATCTCCAGCTGATAGGGCGTCTCCTGTAGTGGGGGGGGGGGGGGGGGGGGGGGGGGGGGGGCGGGGGGGGTGGGGGGGGGGGGGGGGGGGGGGGGGGGGGGGGGGGGGGGGGGGGGCGGGGGGGGGGGGGGGGGGGGGGGGGGGGGGGGGGGGGGGGGGGGGGGG
>NZ_JBRREK010000022.1:0-79918 GCF_056760235.1 Stenotrophomonas sp. STEN018 | reverse complement strand
CGGGCTCCGCTGCCCCCCCGCCCCCCGCCCCCCGCGCCCCCCGCCCGCCCCGGCCCCCCCCCGGCCCGCCCCCCCCCCCCCCCCCCCCCCCCCCCCACTACAGGTGTATGGGGTTCAGGTCAGCAGGCGGCCGCCGTCCAGGCGCAGGGTCTGGCCGGTGATGTAGCCGGCGTCATCCAGCAGCCAGCGTACCGCCGAGGCGATCTCGTGCGGGGTGCCGAGGCGGTCCAGCGGGGTGCGCTCCATCAGCTTCTGCTTGGCCGCTTCGCTCTTGCCCTGTTCGGGCCACAGGATGGCGCCGGGGGCGATGGCATTGACCCGTACATGTGGAGCCAGCTCCAGCGCCAGCGAGCGGGTCACCATCTCCAGCGCGGCCTTGGCCGAGCTGTAGGCCGGGTGCTCGCGCAGTGGCTGGGTGGCGTGCAGGTCGGTCAGGTTGACGATGGCGCCGCGCTGCTTGATCAGGTGCGGCGCTGCGGCCTGTGCCAGGAAAAACGGCGCGCGCGTATTCACCGCGAACAATTCATCCCATTGTTCCGGCTGTACCTGCCCGAACGGGGTAGGGAAGAAGTTGGAGGCGTTGTTGACCAGTGCATCCAGCCGGCCGAACTGGCCGACGGTCTGTTCCACCAGGTCGGGCAGGGCGGTCACGTCGCGCAGATCGGCCTCCAGCGCCAATACGCTGCCCGCGCGCTCGCTTTCCAGATCGAAGGCCAATGACTGCAGCTCCTCGCTGGACTGGTGCGCATGCAGAGCGATGCGGTAGCCATGGGCGTGCAGGTGACGGGCAATGCCGGCGCCGATGCGGCGTGCACTGCCGGTGACCAGGGCCACCCGTTGGGATTCTGTCATCTGGGATTTCCTTACTCAGCTATCCTGTGCATTGTCCTCGCAAACCGCCGCATCATGCATTCCGACCTGCCAACCCCCGATTCAGACGCGCTTGCCCACAGCGAGCAGCTGGCCGCGCACCTGCGTGCGGACATCCTTGCCCAAGGCGGTGCGGTGCCGTTCTCACGCTTCATGGAGTTGGCGCTGTATGCGCCGGGTTGGGGCTATTACAGCGCCGGTGCCAGCAAGTTTGGTGCGGCCGGTGACTTCGTCACCTCGCCGGAAATCGGCGCGCTGTTTGCCGCCACCACCGCCAATGCGCTTGCGCCGGTGCTGAAGCAGCTCGGACCGCAGGCCCGCATGCTGGAACTGGGCGGTGGCAGCGGCGCGTTTGCCGAGATCATGCTCAAGCGCCTGCTGGAGCTGGATGCGCTGCCTGAGCGTTACGCCATCCTCGAACCCAGCGCCGACCTGCGCGAGCGCCAGCGCGAACGTCTGGAGCGCGCACTGATTCCGCCGGTGTTTGCGCTGGTGGAATGGCTGGACCGGCCGTTCGACGACGATTGGGATGGCGTGCTGTTCGCCAACGAGGTGATCGATGCGTTGCCGACACCGCGCTTCCTCGCCGACGAAGGCGAAATCTACGAAGAGACCGTGGAGCTCGACGGCGAAGGCCGCTTCGTGCGCGGTGCACAACCAGCCGACCAGCTGATGCTGGGTGCGGTACGGCATGTGGAGCGCTATCTGGAGCGTCCGTTCGCGCACGGTTACCGTTCCGAAGTGCTGCCGCAGCTGCCGTACTGGATCCAGGCTGTGGCCGGTGGCATGCAGCGTGGTGCGATGTTGTTCGTCGACTACGGTTATTCGCGCAGCGAGTTCTACCAGCACGATCGCAACGACGGCACGATGCGCGCGTTCTACCGTCACCGCGTGCACAACGACGTGTTCCTGTGGCCGGGCCTGCAGGACATCACCGCATCGGTGGATTTCACCGCGCTGGCTGAAGCCGGTACCAATGCCGGTTTCGAGCTGGCCGGTTACAGTAACCAGGCCAACTTCCTGCTCGGCAACGGCATCACCGACCTGCTGCTGCAGGCCGAAGAGCGGACCGATGAAGTCGGCCAGCTGCGCCTGCGCGATCAGCTCAAGCGACTGACCTTGCCGACCGAAATGGGCGAGCGCTTCCAGGTGATGGGCTTCAGTCGCGACGTCGACATGTCGGCCGCCTTCCTGCTCGGTGACCTGACGTGGCGGCTGTAAGCACCACGCTGAAACCGCTGCGTCGTGCAGGGTTCTGGTTGGGCCTGTGGTGTGCGGCAGTGCTGGCGGTGATCGTCGTGTGCCTGATCCCGCCACCAGAACTGAACCTGCCGCAGAACAGCGACAAGGTCGAGCATGTGTTGGCCTACTTCATCCTGTCTGCCAGTGCAGTGCAGCTGTTCGGCAGCCGCCGCGCGCTGTGTTGGGTGGCAGCAGGTCTGGTTGCGATGGGCGTGGGCATTGAATGGGCGCAGGGCGCGCTGACTGCCACGCGCATGGCCGATCCGATGGACGCCCTGGCCAATGCCAGTGGTGTGCTGATCGGCATGCTGACTGTGCTTACACCGCTGCGGGATTTGCTGCTCAGGCTGCAAGGGCGTTGAGCCGATAGTGCGCCCATGGGCAGTGCTGCAAGCTGTTCTGGTTGCGGCTGCAACTTAATTCTTTAGATAAATCAGCCATTTCCGCTGTTATGGCACTTACGCTGGCGGCACTTTGGCTGCTACGTTGGCGCCATCACAGGCACCGCCATGGTGCCGGTGATTTTGCAAAGTCGGTGCGGTGCGGGACGTGGGTGGAGAGGACTCACGTACCGCACCGCGCCTTCCCGGGGATTTCTCCCCAAGCCTTACTTCTTCGGCTGCAGACGCACCTGGTCCAGCACCCACATCTGCGGACGGGTATCGCCGCTGAAGGTCATGCACAGGTCGGTGATCTGCCCGGCACCGGCTTGCAGCGGTGCCTCCAGTTCAATGAAGCCATCCTTGCCCGGCTGCTGCGGCAGCGGTACCGTGGCCAGCACGCGGCCCTCGCAGCCGGCTCGCACTTCAAATTCGCCGTACTGGCTCACCGGCTTGCGGAAGCCGCGCTTGGCTTCCTCCGGGCGCAGCAGGCCGAAGTTGTAGGGAATGCGGCCAGCGCGCACCTTCACCGAGGCGATGTCCTGCAGCTGCGCGTCCTCCCACAACCAGCATGGGTTGAAGATGCTGACGTCGAAATTGTCGCGCTCACCGTGCAGCGGGTTGTCGTCGACCAGACGCAGCAACAGACGGCCGCCCTGCGGGCATTGCGCCAAGGTCTTGTCGTCACGGCTCAGCAGTGACTGCGCATCGAAATTCCACTGGCTGGGTTTGTCGGCGACCGGCTTGCCGTTGAAGAAGGTCAGCGCGGTCAGCACGGTCGGCACCGGCAAGGTCAGCGCGCCGGGATAGGCCGCTGACTGCGCGGTCGGCGTGCTGCCATCGGTGGTGTAACGGATGTCGCGGTAGCTGAGCGGATTGGACAGCTCCACCGTCACCTTGCCGGCGGCGCGATCATCCTGGCGCTTCATCGCCACCGACAACGCGGTCTGGCCATAACCAATCCCCAGCGCCTTGTAGCGCTGCAGCTGTGCCGGCAGGCGCGCGAGGAAGTCGTCGTAGCTCTTGTTCTGCAGCGGTGTCCAGGCGATCTCGGACAGCGCGGCCAGGCGCGGGAACACGTTGTGCTTGAGGTCCTTGCCGTTGCGGGTGTGCTCGGTCCACATGTTGGCCTGCACGCCGATCACGTGCTTGCGCTGCGCCGGGGTCAGCTCGGCCGGCACCGGGTCAAACGCGTAGACGCGCTGCATCGAGGTGAACTTGGGGCGGCCAGTCGGTTCTTCGGGCAGATTGGTCTGCAGGAAATCCAGGTACAAGGTGTTGCCCGGCGTCATCACCACGTCGTGGCCATGGGTGGCCGCTTCGATGCCGCCTTCGATACCGCGCCAGGACATCACCGTGGCCTGCGGTGGCAGGCCGCCTTCGATGATTTCGTCCCAGCCGATCAGCTTGCGGTCGTGGTCTTCCAGGTACTTCTCCAGCCGCTTGAGCATGTGCGACTGCAGTGCTTCTTCGTCCTTCAGGCCCAGCTCGCGGATATAGGCCTGCACCTGCGGTGAATCCTGCCACTGGTACTTCACCGCCTCGTCGCCACCGATATGGATGTACTGGCCGGGGAACATCTCCAGCACTTCGGCCAGGATGTTTTCCAGGAACTGCAGGGTTTCCTCGCGGGGGTTGAACAGGTAGGGGTTCACGCCCCAGTTGGCCGACGGCTTGGTCGGGCCATCGACAACGCCGTGTTCCGGATAGGCGGCAACGGCGGCCTGCGCATGACCGGGCACGTCGATCTCGGGCACAACAGTAATGTGGCGTGCAGCGGCATAGGCCACCACATCGCGGATCTGATCCTGGGTGTAGAAGCCGCAATACAGATGCGGCTTGCCGTCAGCACCAACGCCGGCTTCGCCAGCGGCAGAGCGGCAGCTGCCAACTTCGGTCAGCTTCGGGTAGCGCTTGATTTCCATGCGCCAGCCTTGGTCATCGGTGAGATGCCAGTGGAAGGTATTGAGCTTGTGCGTGGCCATCGCATCGAGGATCAGCTTGATGTCGTCGATGCTCTGGAAATGGCGTGCCGAGTCGAGCATGAAGCCACGCCAGTTGAAGCGCGGTGCATCTTCAACCTGCATTGCGGGCAGCGTGATGCTGTTCGATGGTGCGGCAGCAAGCAGCTGCCACAACGACATCGCGCCATAGAACAGGCCGCGCGCATCGCCGGCTTCGACCAGCACGCCATCGGCGTTGATGCGCAGCGAATAGCTTTCCGGCGATGCTGCATTGGCAGCAGGTTTGCTGATGCGGAACTGGATTGCGCCCTTGGCCTGGCCATTGCTGCTGGGCGTGAGCTGCAGCGGCGTGGTGCGTGCAAGCAGCTGGGTGAACTGTGCAGCGACTTCGCTGGCACCATCAGCGGCGATCACCCGGCTGGAGGCATCGACGCTGAAGCGGCCGTTGCCTGGCAGCACCGATACCGGACGCGGAATGATGCTGGCGCCGGTCACTTCGACCGGTAGCAGTTGAACGCCTGCACTGTTGGTGGCGGCACCTGCATGGCCACTGGCAGCGCCCAGGGCGAGCAGCAGCGCAGCGTGCAGGGCATGGCTGGAAAGTCGGTGTCGGTGCATCATGGATCCTTGTTGTTGACGGCTGGCGTACTGACAGCCGCTGTTGCGTTTGCAGTTGATGTTGCGGTTGCTGCGATCCGCGGGGGGAGGGAAGGCAAGACAGGCAGCGCGGTGGTGGCCTGCGCAGTGGTGGCGCTACTGGATTGGATCATCGCATCAAGTGCAAAGCCCATCAGCACGCCTTCGATATCGGCAGCGACAAGCACATCCGCATGATTGACGAGGTTGCCGGCGATGCCCCACTGGAAGCCGCGCCCGGATGGCAGTGCATGGGTGGCGAGCAGGCGTCCGTCGCGTCTATCCAGTACGCCTACGCCAGCGCCGTGCTCAAGAAAGTAAGGGTGGCCAGCAGCCATGCCGACCAGCAGGTGATCGCCCAGCGCCAGCGGCGTACCCCAGCTCCAGCCACCAACCTCGGTGCGCCACAGCACGCGCCCGCTGACGATGTCGATGGCGCTCACCTTGCGCAGGTCAGAGGAGCCGATATAGAGCGTGTTGCCGTCGAAGGACGGTTCGGACTCGATCCACGAGGTCCAGAACTGGGTAAGCCACAGTGCGTTGCCGGTAGTGGCGTCGATTGCATGCAGCACGCCGCTGCGGTCATTGCAGAACACACGGCCGCGATGCACTACCGGTGCTGCGCCTGGACGCGCAGCCAGACGGTACTGCCATAGCGGAGTGCCGGTGCGTGCATTGAGCGCCTGCACCACGCCTGCTTCGGTGATTGCGAACAGCTGGGTGCCGTCGCTGGCCAGGCCATGCTGGATGCGACCAGCAAGCTGTCGCTTCCAACGGCTGGCGCCAGTGCGCATGTCCAGCGCTTGCACGCTGCCATCGTTGCCGCCGATATAGATCTGGCCGTTGCCGAGCAGCGGGCGCGGGCCCTGCCATTCCCAGGCCGCCGATTGTGGTTGCGGAGGCTCGCGGCTGCTACGTGCGTCCTGGATCGAAGAACGCCATTGCTCGCGGCCGGTCTTGCGATCAAGCCGGTGCAGGTAGCCGCCATCGCTGTTGACGAATACCGCGTCGTCGGTGACCAGTGCGGTGGCATAGACCGGGTAACCCAATGCACTGCCCCAGCGCAGGCTGCCATCGGCAAGATCCACGGCAAACAGGGTGCCTGCGGTGGTGCCGATGTAGGCGATGCCATCGGCGACAACCGGCGAGGCGAAAATCTGGCCGCCAAGGTGGGCTTTCCAGCGCGGGCCGGACAAGGCCTGGGGTGATGTGTTGGCTGCGTTTTCAGTGGGCAGCGATGCGGGTTCGCCACGTCGCAGGCGCAGGCGCTCGCCGCTGCCCAGCAGCGTGCCAGTCAGTTCTTCGCCCTGCATCCGCAACGCCATGTGCAGGGTGCGATGGACCAGGGTGTTGCTGTCATCCAGGTCTGCCTTGCCATGCAGGGGCAACGAGCGCAGGTGGGCAATGGGTAGATCCAGTTGCATGTCGTAGCGGCCGCTGGCGTCGGCCTGCAGGTTCAGGCCGATGCTGACCTTCTCGCGCGGGCTGCCGATTTCGCCCAGCCAGTAGCCGGAGAGGTCGTCGGCGGCGTGTGCAAGGTGAGTTTGTAGCGACAGCAGGCAGGCCAGTAGCGCCGCCAATAGCGGGAGGTAGCGATGAAGGATGTTCTTGCGTGGCTGTTCCATGCGGTGCTGCCCGGTGCGTGCTGATTGGCTGTCAGGAACCCGGCGGGAGTACTTGTTGCTCCCGCCGGGTGATGTCGCGTTACGGCTTAGAAGGCGAAGCGCAGCGACGCCATGTAACGACGGCCGCTCTTGTAGGCACCGTTGAGCAACTGCTCGGTACCGAAGTAGCTGTGGTACTTCTCGTCCAGAAGGTTCATGCCCTCCAGGCCGATGCTCAGGTTGTCGGTGACCTTGTAGGCGACGGATGCATCCAGCGAGCGGTACTCCATCGTCCACACATCACGGCCGCCGCTGACGCGGGTGAAGTACTTGTCGCGCCAGTTGTAGGTGATGCGAGCGTTCCACGTGTCGTTCTCGAAGAAGGGGCTCAGGTTGTACTGGCTCTTCGAGTTGAACGGCAGTGGCCGGCCGTTGGTGGCCTCACCGTCGGAGTAGGTGTAGTTGGCGATGATGCCAAAACCAGCGCCGAGGTTCTGCTGCCAGGCAAGCGAGTAGCCTTTGATCTTTGCATCACCGGCATTCTGCGGACGATCGACCAGGAACTGCGCATCGCGCAGCTGGTTGATGTTGTAGTGGGTTTCTTCCTTGGCGATACGCAACACATAGTCACTCACGTCGCGGTAGAAAACGGAGGCGGCCAGGATTGCATCGGGCGAAAAATACCACTCGGCGGAAAAGTCGATGTTGGTGGAGCGGTATGGCTTCAGGTTCGGGTTGCCGCCGCCACCGGTCAGTGCCTGGTCGGAGAGGAACAGATAGCTGGAAACGTCCGCATAGTTTGGACGCGCCATGGTCTTGGCTGCAGAGAAGCGCAGCACCAGGTCATCGCTGGCGTCATAGACCAGATTCAGGTTTGGCAGGACATTGCTGTATTTGCTGCTGCGGGTGACATAGTCATACGAGGCCTCGGCCTGAGCCTGGGTCATTGTCGCCGTGGTACAGCTGGGGCGTCCGGTGTTGCAAGCGTAGGCGCTTGAGTCAACGTCGGTGCGAACGTAGCGCAGGCCGATGTTGCCACGCAGGCGCTCGAAGCTGAAATCCGCCTGCAGGTATGCGGCCTTGATGTCTTCCTCGATGGTCCAGGTATTGCGGACGAATTCGGAGTTGCCTTGTGTGGTGGGTACTGGTGGGTTCTGCCAGGGAGCCAGCCAGTCGTTGCTGGCGATATAGTCGGCAAGCGCCCAACCATCGATTGTGAAGCGATTGCCCAGATCGCCAAAGCCGCTGAAACCGTCCAGGTAATTGCTGGGCAGGTTGCTCGGTTTGAACATGTCGGTGGTGGCATCGCCCCAGCCCTGTACGGAGGCGAGCACAACGCCACGTTGGATCTGCCCGGTTTCATGCGCGCGCTGCTTGTAGCCGAAGCGTAGCTGGTAAACCGGGGAATCGAGCTTCAGGCCGAAGTCCACCTGGCCGTAGGTTTCCTTGTCCAAGGTTGGCTTGTCGACCAGATTGCCGCCCCAGCCGGTGTTCCAGGTAGCCTGGCTGTTCGGGTTCGCGCCGTAGCCGCCATCCATCCGGAACAGTTCCGGATCGGTGAACGGGTTGCGTCCACTGATGTTCAACGTGCCCGGCGTGCCGGGGCCGTTGGCGATCGACCAGCTGTAGTCGGCGGGTGCAAGGAAGCTGCCATAGACCTGCTTAGGCCCGCCCTGCGCCTTGGTGTGGCCGAGCTGGCCAGAGGCGAACCAACGCTCGTCGGTCCAATCCACCTTGATATCGTAGGTCTCCGATTCGACCTTGGCGCGTCGGTTCTGCAGGTCGAACACCATGCGGCCGCCTTTGTGGGTAGCACCGGTGATCAGGCCGTCCTTGATGGTGATGTCGGTCAGTGAGCCCAGGCTGCCATAGGTATTGCCTTGCCAGGCAAACATCGACTGCGCCATATGATCGAAGTTGGCATCGATCTTCAGTGCAGTGGCCTCGATGTTGAGTTGTTCCATCGGCTTGAACTGCAGAGATGCGGAATACGTATTGCGCTTGCGCTTCTGCTCGAAGAAGTGCGCGCTCATCGAGCTTGGACCCACCGCGTTGGGATTGGCATTCAACGCATCGGCGCATGCGCCCTTGCAGTTGCCAGTGGCGATGGAGCCTGCAGCGCCGTCCAGACCGTCGCGGTAGTGCTTGGCCAGGACGGTGCCATAGGACTCGATGCCATCGCGGCGGATGCTCTCGTTGCTCGACTGGGCGGAGAGGATGAAGCCGAAATTATCTGCAGCGTTCTTCCAACCAAAGGCAGCCGAGGCGCTGGGGTCGGTCTTTTCTACGCGATCATTGCGCGCATAGCTGACGCGACCGGTGATGCTGATCTGCTCGGGCATATCCAGTGGCTTGCGCGTGGAGATGTTGACTGTGCCGCCGATGGAGCCTTCGTCCATGCGCGCTTCTGGCGACTTGAATACTTCCACCTTGCCTACCAGCTCCGGTGCCAACAACGAGTAGTTGAAAGTGCGGGAGGGGAAATCGGACATGTTCCAGTCGCCAGAAGCGATGGACTGGCCGTTGAGCAGGGTGCGGTTCAAGGCCGGGTCGACGCCAAGGATGCTGACGCGCTCGCCCTGGCCATAGGCACGATCGATGGTGACACCGGGGATGATGGTCATCGCTTCGGCGACGTTGGTCGCCGGGAACTTGCCCACGTCCTCGGCGGTGATGACATCGACAATGGCATCGGCATTGCGCTTGGTTTCCAGCGACTGCTGCAGGCTGGCGCGGATGCCGGTGACGACGACGCGATCAAGCTCGGTTGCGTCTTTCTGTGCTTCCTGGGCGGCGGTGGAGAAGCTGACTGCCAGACAGCTGATGATGGCAGCGGTTAACGGTGACTTGCGGTATTTCAAAGGTCTCTCTCCCTTTGCTGATGGATGGCCGGCAAATGCTGCTGGCCAGTGAATCCCGCATCCCTTCGGGTGTGCGGAGAAACATCGCGGGCGCCGTATTGGCCGGCCGCGTCGAACGCGGTGTCAGGTCAAAACAGGCCGGTTGCAGCAAGGGTCCAGAGCGCTCCGCAATGGGTGCGATGGGGAGTGGATCGGATGTACTGCCGGCCTTGCTTGTCCACGTCATGCCTCGATGGGTGGTTGGGGCGGGTGACTACCGTCGTTCAGCTCGGGGTGAAGTTTGCGTGTATTTGTTTTTAATTTGCAAAAATAATTTTCACGAAAAACAGGCGCTTTGAAATCTTTGTTTCATGCAATAGTCGCTGTTTTAAAAGGATAAAGTGCGTGAAAAAAAATATCCATTCATTCCTTCTGAAACTTGTTTTTAAATATTTCATGTTGTTTTGAAAATTATGTTTATCTTCAATTCATTGGTAATCCACATTCCGCTTTGCCGTTGTGGATGTGCGTTGCTCCCGTTGCGCATGGGTTGGTTGCAGTGCGGCTCCTGCAGTGCCTCTGCGCGGGCCATGACGGGCAAAAAAAAGCGGGCCTGGAATACCCAAGCCCGCTGGAGAAAAAGACCGCAGAACAATTAAAACGTTTGGCTACGCCTTAGAAGGCAAAGCGCAGCGTGGCCATGTAGCGGCGGCCGGTGCGATACAGGCCACGGATGACCTTCTCGGTGTTGGCCACGCCCGGGACTTCGGCGTAGGAGCGGTACTCGCTGTCGAGCAGGTTCATGCCGTCCAGGCCCAGGGTCAGGTTGTCGGTCAGCTTGAGGTTGATGTTGGCATCCAGCGAGGCGTAGTCATCGGTGACCAGGAAGTTGCCGCGGTCAGCCTGGGTGTAGTACTTCGAACGCCATGAGTAGGTCACGCGGGCGCTCCAGCGCTCGCTCTCGTAGAACGGGCTGAAGTTGACCTGGTTCTTGGAGTTGAACGGCAGGCGGTTGCCGGCGTCGGCCTTGGCATCAGCGTAGGTGTAGTTGGCAAGCAGGCCCAGGCCGTTGTCGAGACTGGTCTGGAATGCAGTCGAGAAGCCCTGGATCTTTGCCCCACCAGCGTTGTTCGGACGCGAGATGTCGTACACCGTGTCGGTTTGCTGCGACTGGTTGTAGTGGGTTTCCTTCTGGGTGGTGACCAGCACGTAGTTGTCGACCTTCTTGTAGAAGGCGGTACCGGCCAGGATGGCGTTCTCGGCGAAGTACCACTCAGCCGAGAAGTCCAGGTTGGTGGATTCGTACGGGTTGAGGTTGGGGTTGCCGCCGCCGCCGGTCAGGGTCTGGTCGCCGATCCACAGGTAGCTGGACATGTCGCCGTAGTTCGGGCGCGAGATCACCTTCGCCGCCGAACCGCGCAGTACGACGCTGTCGTTCAGGTCATAGGCAACGTTGATGTTGGGCAGGACGTTGTTGTACTTCTTCTTGATGGTGTTGAGCACATAGCCGTCAGCCGGGCACGGGCTCTTGAGCGAGGAACAGGCATAGCCGGTGCTCTCCGACTCGGTCTGCACCAGGCGCACGCCGAAGTTGCCGCGCAGGCGGTCATAGCTGAAATCAGCCTGGATGTAAGCGGCGTTGATGTTTTCCTTCACCGTCCAGGTGTTGGCAGCGTAGGACGGATCGCTGAAGGTGCTCGGCGTCGGCATGGTCTGCCACGGTGCCAGCCACTTGCCGCTGTTGATGTAGTCGGCCAGTGCCCAGCCGTCGATCATGAAGCGGTTGCCCAGATCACCTACGTTGCCAAAGCCGCTCAGGTAGCTGTCCGGCACATCCTTGGGGCTGAACTGGTCGGCGGTCAGGTCGCCATAGCCCTTGATCGATGCCAGCGACACGCCGGCCATCGACTGCGAGGTCTCATGTTCGCGACGCTTGAGGCCGAAACGGACCTGGTAGATCGGCGAGTCCAGGGTGATGCCACCATCGGCCTGGATGTACTTTTCCTTGTCTTCGGTCGGCTTGGTGACGATGTTGCCGCCCCAGCCAGCGCCCCAGTTGGTGGCGTTGGGCGGGTTGGTGTGCCAGCCGCCGGCCGGGCCGCCGCCATCAAAGCGATAGGCGGACGGATCGGTGAACGGGCTGCCGGCATGGCCCGGCTTCATGTGGTTGGCAACGTCGGAAATCGGGTCGGTCTGGTAGCCGTGGAAGTTCAGGCTCGGGGTCTTGCCGCTGATGTCGTAGCTGTAGTTGGCCTTGTTGAGGAACTCGCCAAACACCTGCTTGCCAGTGCCGCCGCTGGCCTTGGAGATGCCGGCGTGGGCCGAGGCAAACCAACGCTCATCCTTCCAGGTGAGCTTCAGGTCGTAGGAGTCGGTATCCACCGTGGCCTGGCGGTTGAGCAGGTCATACACGGTCAGTGCATTGCGGAACGAAGCCTTGGTCATCACGCCGCCATCGACGGTGACGTCGGTGAGGCTGCCCAGCGAATTCCACGGATTGCCGTTGAAGGCAAACATGGAGTGGGTCATGTTGTCGTACTTGGCCTTGACGTTGAGCGCGTTGAACTCGATGTCCAGCTCGTCGGTAGGCTTGAACTGCAGGGCCACGGACAGGGTGTCGCGCTTGCGCTCCTGTTCGAAGTAGTGCGCGCTGATCGCGTTCGGCGCCACCGCGTTCGGGTTCGCCAGCAGGGTCTGCGCGCAGCTGCCCACGCAGCTCGGCGGCATGACGGTAGCTGGATCGGTCGACCAGTCGGTGGTGGTGGTGGTGATCGAGTTCGGCGAACCGCCCTTGCCGTTGATGTAGTCCTTGCCGCTGACCGTGCCGTAGGACTCGATGCCGTCGCGACGGATGTTCTCGATCGAGCGCTGCGCCGAGACGATCACGCCGAAGTTGTCGGCCTGGTTCTTCCAGCCGAACATGGCCGATACCGACGGATCGCCGGCTTCAACGCGGTCGTTGTACAGGTAGCCAACCGCGCCGGAAATGGTGGTGCCGCTCAGGTCCAGTGGCTTGCGCGTGGAGACGTTGACGGTGCCGCCGATGGAGCCTTCCTCGAGCCATGCTTCCGGCGATTTGTAGACTTCGACCTTGCTCACCAGCTGCGGTGCCAGCAGCGAGTAGTTGAAGGTGCGGCCCGGCTGGTCCGAGATGAACCAGTCGGCCGAGGCAATGGTCTGGCCATTGAGCAGGGTGCGGTTCAAGGCCGGGTCGGTGCCCAGGATCGAGACCTTCTCGCCCTGGCCGAAGGCCTTGTCGATGGTCACGCCGGGAATGATGGTGATCGCTTCGGCAACGTTGGTGGCCGGGAACTTGCCCACGTCTTCGGCGGTGACCACGTCGACGATGGCGTCCGAATCACGCTTGGAATCCAGCGCCTGCTTCAGGCTGGCGCGGATGCCGGTGACAACCACGGTGTCCAGGTCGGTGGCCTGCTTGCCAGCCTCCTGCGCATGCGCCGAGAAGCTCAGGCAGGTGACGATGGCGGCGGATAATACGGACTTGCGGTACCTCATGATGTCTCTCCTCATCATTGATGGATGCCGGCGGATTGGCCGGTTTTTCTTCAGTGGGAACCCGTGCACGAGCTGACAGCCCCATGCACCTGCGGTACTGCCGAATTCGACGCGACGGGTTCAATTTCCCTGCGTCCCAGATACCAACTGGCGGCGCCGATGACGCCCAGTTGCCCGTGCTCTACCAGCTTCACGGGAATGCGCTGCAGCGCCTCGCGCATTGGCCCCTTGTTGAGGAAGCGCTCGGCGAAGCTGCTGTTCAAAACGAATTGGCTGATTTTCGGCAGGATGCCGCCAGCCAGGTAGATGCCGCCCTGTGCGCCGTACAGCAGTGCCATGTCACCGATGGTGGAGCCGAGGATCGCGCAGAAAAGCTGCAGCGTTTCCACTGCCAGCGGGTCGCTGCCATTGCAGGCGGCGGCGCTGATCGCGTCGGGTGAGCGGTGCACCGCGGCGCGGTCGCGGACCACGCACAGGGCGTTGTAAAGATTGAGCAGGCCGGGGCCCGACAGTGCATGTTCAATGGCGACATGGCTGCGCCCCTGCAGCATCTGCTGCAGCACGGCCATTTCCAGTGGGGTGCTGGCGCTGAGCGAGGCCTGTCCGGCTTCGGTGGCCAGCACCATCGAGCGCGAGCCGTTGGGGATCCACAGTGCAGCGCCCAGGCCGGTGCCGGGGCCGACGATCAGTGCCGGACCTTCCGTGGCCTCGGCAGGACCGCTCAGGTGCAGCGACTGGCTGGCATCGATGTGTGCGGCGGCATGTGCCACGGCCTCGAAATCATTGACCAGGTGCACGGCCTCAAAGCCGAGGTCATCGCGGATGCGATTGCAGGACAGTGGCCATGGCAGGTTGGCGGAAATAACGGTGCCGTCGGGCAACGCGTAGCCGGCGCTGGCAATGGCGCATTCGCGCACTTCGCTGCGGTCGACGGGGAACTGGGCAAGGATCGTGCTCAGGTCCGGGTAGTCGGCGCAGCGGTACTGCCGATAGGCCAGCAACTGCAGCGGTGCGGCAGGGTGGGTGCCGGGCTGCACCAGACCCACGCGGACGTGAGTACCACCCACATCAGCGGCCAGCAGCGGCGCGGCAGATGCGGGAGTGGTCAGCTTGGCTGTTGGATTCCGGCTGGCAACCACGCACGTCCCCTGGAAGTTGGCGCGACACCTGTGGTGGCGTTGCGGCATGCGGAGTGTCATGGCTTCGTGACAACGATGTCAAGGCGCACTGCAAAAAATTTTCACTCTTTACCGCCTCTCGATGGTGCTTATATATCAATGATTTCAGTGGTTATTTTTGTTTCAAATGAAATCCATGGGGACTTCGGCATTGAATTTACCGGGGCTGCAGAAGTCCCGTGAAATTTTTTGGCACGCTAGGGAGTCTGTGGGAGCGGCGTCAGCCGCGAAGCCAGCGGCCATGAAATGGCGGACTTTCATGTACCCCCGGTAGGCAGCGGGCACTGGTGAGCCGGCGAACAGGGCTTCTGCCGGCTGTTGGATCAGTGGCTTCGCGGCTGATGCCGCACCCCCAACCCACCAGTGCAGGCGAGTGCCCTTTGCAGGAGCGGCGCCGGCCGCGAAGCTGATAATAATGAAATCAGAGTTTTCATCTCTCTCAGGCAGGGGAGATGGGTAAGCCGGTGAGCGGCGCTTTTGCAGGCCGTTACATCAGTGGCTTCGCGGCTGACGCCGCTCCTGCAACTTCCAGAATTTCTACCGACTCAGGCGGCAAATAGCAGAAGGCCACCGCATGCGGTGGCCTTCCGGGTTACATCAAACCGCTGTGTGGATTACTTGACTGGCTCGAGCTTGATCCAGTCCAGCGTCCACATGGTGGGGCGGGTGTCGCCAGTGAAGCGCACGCACAGGTCGCCGCGGCTTGCCGGTGCGCTGATTGCGGCGTCCAGTTCCAGGAAGCCATCGGCATCCGGTTCGGCCGGCAGCGGTACCGAGGCCAGCGGCTTGCCTTCGCAGTTGGCCAGGATCTCCATTTCACCGTGGGCGGTACGCGCCGGGGCGAACTTGCGCGAAGGTTCGTCATGGGCCAGCTGGAAGTTGTACGGAATACGACCGGCGCGCACCTTGATGCCGGTGACGTCCGACAGGTCAACATCGCTCCACAACCAGCACGGGTTGAAGATGTTGACGTTGAACACTTCGCGCTCGCCTTCGGCCGGGCCGTCGTCTTCCAACCGCAGCAGCAGCTTGCCGCCATTCGGGCACAGGCCGAGCTGGGTGTCCTCGCGGGTCAGCAGTGAGGCGGCATCGAGCTTGAAGGTCTTGGCCGCAGCCAGCGGCTTGCCGTCGAAGAACGCAGCCGTCTGTACCTGCACCGGCACCTTCAGCTGCAGCGGTTGTGCGTACAGCGGTGAGCTGGCGGTGACTGCGCTGCCATCCAGCGTGTAATGCACCGGGTAGCCCAGTGGATTGTTCAAGCTGACCTGTACCGCGCCAGTGCGGTGTTCGCCCTTGTCCAGCATATCGACCTGGAACGGCGTCTTCGCATAGGCGATGTTCATCGCCTGATAGCGCTGCAGTTGCTGCGGCAGGCGCTGCAGGAAGTTGCCGAAGTTGCGCTTGTCCTGCGGGCTCCAACCGGTTTCGGCGACCGCGGCCAGGCGTGGGAACAGGTTGTGCTCCAGGTTCTGGTCGTTGCGGGTGTGCTCGTTGAACATGTTGGCCTGCAGGCCAAGGATGTGCGAACGCTTGTCGGCAGCAAGCGCCGCCGGCACCGGTTCAAACTCGTAGGCTTTCTGCAGGGTGATGGTGGTTGGGCGACCCGGCGGTTCGTTCGGCGAATCGGTCTGCAGGTAGTCCATGTACATGTGGGTGACAGGCGACATCACCACATCGTGGCCCTCGCTGGCGGCCTTGAGCCCGCCTTCGGTGCCGCGCCAGGACATCACCGTCGCTTCCGGCGGCAGGCCGCCTTCGAGGATTTCATCCCAGCCGATCAGGCGGCGGTCGTGTTGCTCGAGGAATTTCTCCAGACGCTTGATGATATGGCTCTGCATTTCCATTTCATCTTTCGCGCCCAGCTCGCGCATGCGCTCCTGCACGCGCTTGGAGGCGATCCACTGGTCCTTGACCGCTTCATCGCCGCCGACATGCACGTACTTGGACGGGAACATTTCAATCACTTCTTCCAGCACGTTCTCCAGGAACTGGAAAGTGCTTTCCTCGGTGTTGAACAGATTCTGGAAAACGCCCCACTGGTTGTCGATAACCAGCTTCTGATCGGTGGTGCCAAGTTCCGGGTAGGCAACGATGGCGGCGGTGGCATGGCCGGGAACGTCGATTTCCGGGATTACCTGGATGTGGCGCTCGCCCGCATAGGCGATGATTTCGCGGATCTGTTCCTGCGTGTAGTAACCGCAGTACTGGCGCGGCTGCCCGGTGGCGGCGTTGCGGCCGGCATCACCCAGCGCCACGCGGCAGCTGCCGACTTCGGTCAACTTCGGGTAGCGCTTGATCTCCATGCGCCAGCCCTGGTCGTCGGTCAGGTGCCAGTGGAAGGTGTTGAGCTTGTGCTGCGCCATCGCATCGAGCAGCTTCTTGATCTCGTCCATGCTCTGGAAGTGGCGTGCCGAGTCCAGCATGAAGCCACGCCACGGAAAGCGCGGGGTATCGGCGATGGTGGCCGCAGCAACGTGGCCCGGGGTGTTATCGGTCAGCAGTTGGGCGGCGGTGACAGCACCGTAGAACAGGCCGACGTCATCGCCGGCGCTGATATCGATGCCGGTGTTCGATACCTTCAGTGCATAGCCTTCGGCGGTGTTGAGCGCCGAAGGATCGAGGCGGAAACGGATCTGCGCCTTGCTGGCGTTGTCGGCGACGGCCAGGGTCGGACCGCCGTTCTGCCTGAGCAGGGTCACGAACTGTGCGGCGGCGCGGCGTGCTGCCTCGTCGTTGCCACCGACGCGGGCGGAACTCTTCAACACGAAGTCCTTGCCGCCGTCAGCCTGGTAGCTGGCGGGCAGGGGGACAAGCGAAGGGGCGGAGGTGGTGTCAGCGGCCTGCACCTGCAGGGCGGACATGCCCAGCAATACGCAGCTGCTGAGCCACGGCGCGCGGCTGCGCTTGTGGAAGGACTTCGTCATGGGCGGAGCTCCTGTCTGTGCTTGGGCGGCAGTGTGTAGTGCCGCATCGATCTTGTGTAGTGCCGAGCCAAGCTCGGCAAGGTGTTGTTCTGTAGTGCCGAGCCATGTTCGGCAACGCTGTGGCTTTCTGTAGTGCCGAGCCATGCTCGGCAATGCCCCTGCTACATGTAGTGCCGAGCCATGCTCGGCAGAGGCGTTACCGGTAGAGCCCCTGCCGAGCATGGCTCGGCACTACAAGAAGAGCTGAAGCGAAACCAATGCCGAGCATGGCTCGGCACTACAAGAAGCAAAAAAAACCGGGCCCGGAATGATCCAGGCCCGGCGGGTCACGCTAACCGGCGATGTTGCGTGCCGGGATGGATCAGTACTTGAAGCGGAAGTTCAGGTAGTACTGACGACCGTTCTCGTAGAACGCGCTCGGGATGCTCGTGCTCTGGTAGTACTTCAAGGTCGGGTTGTTGAGGTTCAGCGCGTCGAAGCTGATGCTCATCCAATCCGTTGCCTTGTAGCTCAGCGACAGCGACAAGGTGCCGAAGTCATCCTGGTAGTACGGGCTCGGCCCCTTCAGGCCAATCAGGAACGCCGAACGGTAGGTGTAGCTGACACGTGCGCCGAAGGTGTCGTTCTCGAAGTAACCGCCCACGTTGTAGGTGTTCTTCGAGGTGCCCAGCAGGTTGTTGCTGCCGTCCGCCCAGGTGTGCGAGGTGCTGCCATCGGCGTAGGTGTAGTTGGCATTGACGCCGAAGTTGTCACCGATCGGCTGCTCATAGGCAACTTCAACGCCAGTGACCTTGCCGTTGGAGTTGACCGGCACGGCGACCTGGTAGGCCTCCAGCTGGTTGGTCAGCTCGCTGTAAAGCATCTGCGTCTCGGTGCCGAAGGCCACATAGTCCTTCAGGTTCATCGAGTACGCACCCACCGACAGCATGCCGCGCGGCATGAAGTACCACTCCAGGTTGGCATCGAAGTTGGTCGACAGCACCGGGTTCAGCTTCGGATTGCCGCCGCCGCCAACGCGGCTCAGGTCCGAACCCCACGAGGACGCGCCCAGTGCCGAGAAGTCCGGCAGGGTCTGAGTCTGCGAAGCGGCGAAGCGGAACACGAGGTCATCGCTCATGTCGAACTTCAGGTTGGCGCTGGGCAGGATGCGGTCGTGCTTGTTGTTGAACGACAATGCCTTCCACATGCCGAACAGGCTGCGGACATCGGCATTGGCGGCATCGCTGACGGCCTGGTAGGTGTTGATGTCCTGGTCGATGTTGACGTAGCGCAGGCCCACGTTGCCGCTCCAGCGGTCGCCAACGAAGTTGGCCTGCACATAGCCAGCGAAGTTCTTCTCGGCAACCTTCCATTCGGCGCCGTAGTTGTGGCGACCGGACGGACCGTCGTTGTTGGCCAGCCAATCAGAGTTCTTGAGGATTGCGTCCTTCAATGCGGCCGGGGTGAAGTACCAAAGATTGCGCGGGAAGGTGCCACCGATGCCGCCGGCAAAGCCACCCGGGAAGTTGGCGGTGGCGCCGTTCTTCAACGAGGACCAGATGTCGCCCGGGCTTGCGCCTTCCGGCGACTGGGCTTCGCGCTTGTGGTCGGCATAGCGCACACCGAAGTCCACCGAGCTCAGCGTGCCAACGTCGAAGTACTGGCTGAAGTCGGCGGTGAACCACTTCTCCTTGTCTTCGGCGGTGACTTCCTGGTTGCCCCAGGTGCCGAAGCTGGTGACACCGGCCGGGCTGATGTCGCCGCCGACGTTCCAGTCGATCGGTGCGCTGTTGCCGTGGGTGCTCCAGCTGGCGCCGCCGCCGTTGGCTGCGGTCACTTCAGCGATGAACTGACGCGGGGTCGAGCCGGTGCCCTTGGTGCTGCCGGCCTGGAACTTGGCGTTGAGCTTGTCGTTGATCTGCCAGTCCGCGTCGGCAGTGATGTAGCTGCTCTTGGCGGTGGCTTCGCGGTAGATCATGTCGTACACCGCGTAATCACGGCCGGCCTGACCTGCGAAGTTGGCGTTGGTCAGTACGCCATCCTTGATCACGTAGCCGGGATTCGGTGCCTGACCAGGACGGGTGACAACACCGTTCTTGTCTTTGACGTCGTTCATGATGGACGAGCCCCACAACATGAAGTTGCGGTTGTAGTTGTTCGCATCCATCTTCGAGCTGAAGCCTTCCAGGCCCAGCGTCAGGTTGTCCATCGGCTTGAATTGCAGCGCGACCAGGCCGCCCTTGCGCTCACGGGTCTGTTCGAACAGGGTCGAGCCCAGCAGGCTGGGGGCATAGACGCCGGCCAGATCCGGATTGCTCTGGGCAACAGTGCTCGTCGGGTCGATCTGGAAGAAGCCCGACGGGATTTCCTGCGCTTCACGGCGCAGCTCACGCTTCTGGCTGAAAGCCTGCACCATCACGCCGAAGGTGTTGTCCTCGTTCTTGTAGTTGAACAGGCCCGACAGCTGCGGATCATTGGACTTGGCCGAATCCGAGCGCACTGCGCCGATCGAGGCTTCGGCGGTGATCTGCTTGGAGAATTCCAGCGGCTTGCGGGTGATGATGTTGACGGTACCGGTGGTGCCGCCGTCCTGCAGCTTGGCCTGCGAGGACTTGTTTACTTCCACCGAGCGGACCAGCTCGGACGGCAGCAGGGTGTAGCTCACGCTGCGGCCGACGTTGCTGCCCTGGCTCAGCACGAACCAGTCAGCCGAGCCGACAGTGTGGCCGTTGATCAGGGTCTGGGTCAGGCTCGGGCTGGTGCCGCGCAGGCTGACGCGGTCGGCTTCGTCGAAGCCGCCTTCGTCGGCCGAGGACGAGCTGATGTTGACGCCCGGCAGACGCTGCAGGGTGTCGGCGACGTTATGCGCGGGCAGCTTGCCGACGTCTTCCGCGGTGACCACTTCAACGCGGGAGTTGGCTTCGCGCTTGGTGTCCAGCGACTTTTCCATCGAGCCACGGATACCGGTGACGGTCACGGTGTCCAGGTCGGTGGCGGTTTTTGCGGCTTCCTGCGCGTGTGCGCTGAAGGCGAGGCAGCTGACGATGGCTGCCGAAAGCATTGTCTTGCGATGCATGTTGTCTCTCCTCAACATCAAGATTGATTGGCACTGCGTGCCGCGTTACTACGGGTCCTGCTGGTGGATCTGTTGCTTATGCTGCTGACGGCTACGTGGCCGACTTTTCCAGATACCAACTGGCGGCGCCGATGACGCCCAGTTGCCCGTGCTCTACCAGCTTCACGGGAATGCTTTGCAGCGCCTTGCGCATCGGCCCCTTGTTGAGGAAGCGTTCGACGAAGGTGCTGTTCAAAAGAAATTGGCTGATCTTCGGCAGGATGCCGCCGGCCAGATAAATGCCGCCCTGCACGCCGTAGAGCAGGGCCATGTCGCCGATGGTCGAGCCTAGGATTCCGCAGAACAGCTGCAGGGTCTCCACGGCCAGCGGGTCGCTGCCATCGCAGGCGGCGGCGCTCACTGCATCGGGGGTGGTGTGTACCGGCGCAACGGCGCGCACCGCGCACAGTGCGTTGTACAGATTGAGCAGGCCGGGGCCGGACAGCGCCTGTTCGATGGAAACATGCGGACGGTCCTGCAACATCTGCTGCAGCACGGCCATTTCCAGTTCGGTGGTGGCGGCCAGCGAGGCCTGGCCGGCTTCGGTGGCCAGGACCACCGAGCGGTTGCCGACCGGAATCCATACCGCCGCACCCAGACCGGTGCCGGGGCCGATCACCAGGGTCGGTCCACGTTCGGCTTCGGTCGGGCCGGTCAGCTGCAGCACCTGGCTGGCGCTGATGTGGCCGGCGGCGTGCGCGACTGCTTCGAAATCGTTGACCAGGTGCACGCCGGCAAAACCAAGGTCGTCGCGGATGCGATTGGACGACAGCGGCCACGGCAGGTTGGCCGAGATCACCGTGCCATCCGGCAATGCGTAGCCTGCGGTAGCGATCACGCAATGCTCGACCGGCGGGTTGTGGCTGGCGAAGTCGGACAGGATCGCGCTGAGGCTGGGGTAGTCCGCGCACCGATACTTGCGGTAGGACAGCACGTCAATTGCGGGGTCGTTTGCGGCCGCCGCCCGGATCAGGCCGACGCGAACGTGCGTGCCACCCACGTCGGCGGCGAAGAAGGGCCGGCTGGCGGGGTCAAGGCGGGTGGTCTGCAGTGGGGGGACGACAGCTGTCACTCGGTTTCCCTATGGCGAGGCGGAGCGCCCGGAAGGGCACCATTGGGGGGCGAGTCTGTAATCGTTCTGACAACGATGTCAACGAATAATTGAAACTTTCGATGTTGCGCCGCAGCGCGTCTGCGCAAACCTTACGGCGCCTGCATTTGTTGCATCCGATAGCGTGTAGTGGCTGAACTTGCAGGGTTTTACGCCGAAAGCCTGATCCTTCCGGGCTTGTAGGGCATTCCTGATGATTCATCGGAATAGCCCTGCGTTGTCGCGTTGTTGACAAACTTGTCCGCAGCAAACCATAAATGTGACAACGTTGTTCCCACGTAATCGCCGGACGGCCTCGATCCGTCTCCCGCATCCGCAGGAGCTTTGCCCATGTCTGCTGTTCCCGTCTCGACGCCGCGTACCAGCATGGCGTCGTCCATTGCCATCGTCGGCGTGTTGTTCTTCATCATCGGCTTCTGTACCTGGATCAACGGCCCGTTGATCACCTTTGTCCGCTTGGCCTTCGACGTAAACGAGGTGTCAGCGTTCCTGGTACTGATGGTGTTCTACCTGTCGTACTTCTTCCTGGCCCTGCCGGCCTCGTGGATCCTCGGCCGCACCGGCATGAAGAAAGGCCTGGCGCTTAGCCTGGCGGTGATGGCGGTTGGCGCGATGGCGTTCGGCGAGTTCGCCACGCAGCGCTGGTTTGGCGGTGCGCTCGCCGGCCTGTTCGTGATCGGTGGCGGCATGGCCCTGCTGCAGACGGCGGTCAATCCGTACATCAGCATCCTCGGCCCGATCGAAGGCGCCGCGCAGCGCATCGCGCTGATGGGTATCTGCAACAAGATTGCCGGCATCCTTGCGCCGGTCGTGATCGGCACTTTCGTGCTGCATGGCATCGGCGACCTGGAAAGCCAGGTGCAGGCGGCCGACGCCGCCACCAAGGCTGACCTGCTCAATGCCTTCGCCGCAAAAATCCACACTCCCTACATGGTGATTGCCGGTGTGCTGCTGCTGGTTGCAGTCGGCGTGCTGTTCTCGCCGCTGCCGGAAGTGCAGCCGGACCAGGCCAATGCCGTGGCCAACGACGGCAAGGCCGCCAAGCGCAGCATCTTCCAGTTCCCGCACCTGTGGCTGGGCGTGATGTGTCTGTTCGTCTACGTCGGCGTGGAAGTGATGGCCGGCGACGCCATCGGTACCTACGGCAATGCCTTCGGCCTGCCGCTGGACCAGACCAAGCTGTTCACCTCCTACACCCTGTTCGCGATGCTGGTGGGCTATGTGATCGGCCTGTTGGTGATCCCGCGCTTCATCTCGCAGGAAAAATACCTGGCGGTGTCAGCGGTGCTGGGCGTGGTGTTCACCCTGGGCGCGTACTTCACCCACGGCTATGTGTCGGTCGGCTTCGTTGCCGCGCTGGGCTTTGCCAACGCCATGATGTGGCCGGCGATCTTCCCGCTGGCGATCCGCGGCCTGGGTCGCTTTACCCAGATCGGCTCCGCGCTGCTGGTGATGGGTATTGCCGGCGGCGCGATCATCCCGCAGGCCTTCGCCCTGCTCAAGCATGCGTACCCGGAGCACTTCCAGCTGGTGTTCGCCGCACTGATGATCCCCTGCTACCTGTACATCCTGTACTTCGGCACCGTAGGTCACAACGCGGGCAAGGCACGTGGCGCCTGAATCAAGCATCATGGCGGCAATCGAGCCAACGCGGGAACCGGTAATGCGTAGACCCACCATCAAGGATGTCGCCGAGCGCGCCAAGGTCTCATTGAAGACCGTCTCGCGGGTGATCAACAACGAGCCTTCGGTGATGCAGGCCACCCGCGCGCGCGTATTGCGCGCGGTCGCCGAGCTGGACTATGAGCCCGATCCATCCGCGCGCAACCTGCGCAGCAACACCACCTTCGTGATCGGGCTGGTGTACGACAACCCTAATCCGTACCACATCATCGGGGTACAGAATGGCGTGTTGTCGGCCTGCCGCGAGACCGGCTTTGGCCTGCAGATCCATCCCTGCGATTCAACCTCGCCGATGCTGGCCGAGGAGCTTGCCGACTGGGTGCAGCGTTCGCGCCTGGCTGGACTGGTGTTGACCGCGCCGATGTCCGAGCGGCCGGAACTGGTATCCGCGCTCAATGCGCGCGGCATCAAGACCGTGCGCATCATCGCTGCCACCGAAGACCCGGGCGATGGCCCCTGCGTGTTCGTTGACGACCGCGATGCTGCCTACGAAATCACCGAGCACCTGATCCAGCTTGGCCATCAGCGCATCGGCTTCCTGTGGGGCGGCACCTCGCACCGTAGCAGTGGCGAGCGTTATGCCGGCTACGAAGCGGCGCTGAAGGACTACGGCATTCCGCTGGACAAGCACCTGGTGATTCCCGGCGATTACACCTTTGATGATGGCTTCCGTGGTGCGCGCCGCCTGCTGGCGCTGCGTGAACCGCCTACCGCCATCTTCGGCTCCAACGACGAAATCGCTGCCGGCGTATTGGCTGCGGCCAATTCGGCCGGCTTGAACGTGCCTTATGACCTGTCCATCGCTGGTTTCGAGGACAGCCCGTTCTCGCGGCAGTCGTGGCCGGCACTGACCACCGCCAAGCAGGCCACCGGCGACATCGCTCGCCATGCCGCGCGTTTGTTGATCAGCCAGCTGCGCACCGATGCCTACGAAGACAGCCCGGCACAGCTGCAGAACCAGGGCTTCGTACCGCAGCTGGTGGTACGTGGTTCCACCGCACCGCTGCGCCAGCAGCCGTCGCGACCTCCTTCATCTCCCCCCGACCTATCCGAGTAACGATCCATGGCACTGCCGAGTGAAACCGAAACCCTGATGTTCAACGAGGCTGCGGAAAGCGCCTCTGTCATCGCCGCCCAGTTCGCACGTAACCGCGACGTGGTGCAGGCCCTGGCCGCCGACCTGCGCCAGAACCCGCCACCGTTCGTTGTCACCTGTGCCCGTGGCAGTTCCGATCACGCGGCAACCTATGCCAAGTATCTGTTCGAGACCCAGCTTGGCCTGGTCACCGCCTCGGCGTCGCCGTCGGTGGGTTCGGTGTATGAAGCGCCGCTGCAGCTGCGTGGCGCGCTGTACATCGTGATCTCGCAGTCGGGCAAGAGCCCCGATCTGCTGCGCAATGCCGAGGCCGCCAAGGCCGCCGGCGCGCGCGTGGTGGCGCTGGTCAATGTCGAGGATTCACCACTGGCACTGCTGGCCGAAACCGTCATTCCGCTCGGCGCTGGCGTCGAGCGTAGTGTTGCCGCGACCAAGAGCTATCTCGCCTCGCTGGCGGCGATCCTGCAGCTGGGTGCGTACTGGAAGAACGATCCGGCGCTGATCGCCGCACTGGACGCATTGCCGGCCGCGATGTCCGAGGCTTGGGCTTGCGATTGGACGGCGGTGACCGACGGTCTGGTCGATGCGCACAACCTGTTCGTGCTCGGCCGTGGCCCCGGCCTGGCTGCCGCACAGGAAGCCGCATTGAAATTCAAGGAAACCTGCGGCCTGCACGCAGAAGGCTATAGCTCGGCCGAAGTGAAGCATGGCCCGATGGCGCTGGTGGGTAGCGACTTCCCGGTGCTTGCCTTTGCCCAGCCCGACGAAACCGGTGCCGGCACCCGTGCCGTGGCCGAAGAGTTCGCCGCACGCGGCGCGCAGGTATGGCTGACCGGCGAGGGCGGCAATCTGCCGACCGCCAGCGCGCCGCACCCGCTGTGCGCACCGCTGCTGACCATCCAGAGCTTCTACCGCGCGATCAACGCGCTGGCGCTGCGCCGTGGCAACAACCCGGACCTGCCGCCGCACCTCAACAAGGTGACGGAAACCGTCTGATGAAAACCGCGCTGCGCAATGGCCGGGTACTTGCCGGTGAGAACTTCCGTGACGATGTCGCGGTATTGATCGAAGACGGCCGCATCACTGCGGTTGTCGCCAGCGATGACCCGGCGGTTGCCGCGGCCGATGCGCAGGTGGACCTGGGCGGCGGCTGGCTGCTGCCCGGCTTCATCGACGCCCAGGTCAATGGCGGCGGCGGTGCATTGTTCAACAACCAGACCGACGTCGATGCACTGCGCACGATGGTGGCTGGGCATCGCCGCTACGGCACCACCGGCATGCTGCCGACCCTGATCAGTGACGACGCCGAGGTGATGGCGCGTGCAGTGCAGGCGACCCGCGAGGCAATCGCCAGCAAGGTGCCGGGTGTGCTCGGCATCCATCTGGAAGGCCCGTATATCGCACCGGCACGCAAGGGCACGCACGATGCAGGCAAGTTCCGCGTGCCGGATGCCGATGAAGTACGCATGGCGACGGCGCTGGATAACGGCGTCACCCTGATTACGCTGGCACCCGAGCGCGTGCCGCTGGCGACGATCCAGCAGATGGTTGCCAATGGTGCCATCGTTGCTGCAGGTCACACCGCCGGTAGCTATGACGAGATCCGCGCCGGTCTGGACGCTGGCATCACCGGTTTCACCCATCTGTACAACGCGATGTCACCGCTGCAGGGGCGCGATCCCGGCGCGGTCGGCGCGGCGTTGGAAGATGCTGACAGCTGGTGCGGCGTGATCGTTGATGGCGTGCACGTGCACCCGGCCAGCCTGCGCGTGGCGCTGGCGGCCAAGCCGCGTGGCAAGGTGTTCCTGGTCACCGATGCGATGCCGATGGTGGGCTCGGACAACCCGGCGTTCGAGCTGTATGGCGAAACCATCACCGCCGTTGATGGCGTGGTCCGCAATGCCGCTGGTGCCTTGGCTGGTTCGGCCCTGGACATGATCACTGCCGTGCGCAATACGGTTGGACTGCTGGGTTTGTCGCTGGCCGAAGCTGCGCGCATGGCATCGACGTATCCGGCACAGTTCCTGGGCCTGGATGATCACTACGGGCAGATCGCGGTCGGCTACCAGGCTGATTTCGTATTGCTGGATGCCGACCTGCAGGTGCAGGCCACCTGGATTGCTGGTCAGCGCGACTGAGTTTCAGACCATGAACAAAGCCATCCGTTATGCCTCGGTAGATGCCCTGCGTGGCATCACCGTGGCGGCCATGCTGCTGGTCAACAACCCCGGCAGCTGGAGCTATGTCTACGCGCCATTGCGGCATTCGGAATGGAACGGCTGCACACCGACCGATCTGGTGTTTCCGTTCTTTCTGGTGATCGTCGGCGTGTCCATCGCGCTGGGCGTGGTGCCGCGGGTGGAGCAGGGTGCTGATCGCGGTGCGTTGACGAAGACGGTGCTGATCCGTGCTGCACGCATTCTGGGTTTGGGCCTGGTGCTGCACTTTCTTGCCTGGTGGTGGCTGGATCTGCCGCACTACCGGCCGTGGGGCGTGCTGCAACGCATTGGCCTGTGCTTCGCGCTTGCGGGCATGGCGGCTATCTGGTTGAAACCGCGGCTGCAGTGGCTGTGCATCGGCGTGTTGTTGTCTGGCTACGCTGCGCTATTGGTGGCAGGTGGCTCGTTGGAGCCGTGGCTCAATCTCAGCAGTCGCGTGGATACGGCATTGTTCGGAACGCTGCTGTATCAATACGATCCGGTCACGGCGCATGGTCACGATCCAGAGGGCATGGTGTCCACCTTGGGTGCACTGGCTTCGACCTTGCTGGGTCTGCGTGCCGGTGCGTTGCTGCGACAACGCCCGTGGCGACTGCTGCCTGCTGCCGTGTTGCTGTTGGTTGCCGGTGGCCTGTGGGCGCAGTGGCTGCCCTTGAACAAGAACCTGTGGACCTCGTCGTACGTGTTGTGGACCGGTGGCTGGGCGTTCGCAGGCCTGTGGCTGGCGCACATCCTGATTGATTGCCGACAATGGCCGCCACTGGGCCGCCGCTTCGGCGTCAACGCGATCACTGCCTATGCCGGTTCTTCGGCGATGGTGTTGGCGATGATGGCCACCGGCAGCTGGAACTGGCTGTGGGAACACCTGTTCAATCGCTGGCTGACCCCAATGGGCGGCGCACAGTTTGCCTCGCTGGCGATGGCGTTGAGTTTCGTGGCGATCTGGTGGTTGCCGATGGCGTGGATGGACCGACGCAGGATCTACCTGAAGATCTGAGGTTGCCGTTTGTGGGTTTGTGGGTTTGTGGGAGCGGCGTAAGCCGCGAAGCTGGAAATCCGAAAGCGCGCGGCAGATCGTGCAATTGCATGCTGCGAAGCTGCTGTTGGATTGTCAGCTTCGCGGCTTACGCCGCTCCCACAAGATCCTTCGGCCGAACAGTGGCCGACGTTCAGCGCGCTGCGCCGATCGCCTTGATGCGTGCCTTCTTCAAGGCTTCACCGATAGCTGGACCTTGCAGGCCTTCAGTGGCGATATCACGCGCATTGATCGCCAGCGCGGCCGCGTGCATACGCTGCAGGGTTGCCCGTTGCGGGTATTCGCTGTCTTCGAAACCGAGCCGGCCACGTTTGTCGCATTCGCAGACCAGTGCCATCTGCGCGATACGCTCGGGGCGACGGAAGCCGTCGCAGCGTTGGATCAGCTCCAGCACGGTGGCATCGCGCAGTTCGTCGATGCGGTGCACGTTGAGGTGCTCGCGGCAGACCGCTTCGGCCAGCTGGCGATGATCGAGCGGAATCTTCAGGCGCTCGCAGAGTTGGGCCAGCGGCTTCAGGCCGCGCTGCTCATGCATGATGTGGCGCGGCAGTTCGTCGGCCGGGGTCAAGGCCTTGCCCAGATCATGGGTGAGCGCGGCGAAACCGATCAGGTCATCGCCCGGCGCCAGCTGTGCGGCCATGTCGCTGACCATCTCCTGGTGCACGCCGGTATCCACTTCTGGATGGAATTCGGCACGTTGCGGTACGCCGTACAGCGCGTCTACTTCCGGCAAGATCACCGCCAGTGCGCCGGTATCGTGCAGGCAACGGAGGAAGGAGGAAGGTTGTTTCATGGTGAGGCTGCGCCGCAGTTCCTGCCAGATACGCTCCGGCACCAAGGCATCGAGTTCGCCGCTGGCGGCCATCTCGCGCATCAACGCCGCGGTTTCTGGGGCCAAAGTGAAACCCAAGGGCGCGAAGCGGGCCATGAAGCGCGCCGCACGCAGCACCCGCAGCGGATCCTCGACGAAGGCCGGGCCGACATGGCGCAGCACCCTTTGCTCGATATCGCGCACACCGCCCCAGGGGTCAACCAGCTCGCCGGTTTCTTCGTCACGGGCAATGGCATTGATGGTGAAGTCGCGACGCTGCAGATCCTCTTCCAGCGACACCGAAGGATCGGCATCGACCACGAAGCCGCGGTAGCCGCGGCCGGATTTGCGTTCGGTGCGTGCCAGCGCATGTTCCTCACCAGTAAGCGGATGCAGGAATACAGGGAAGTCCTTGCCCACGGCCTTGAAACCGTCCGCCTCCATCTGCGCTTGAGTGGCGCCGACCACCACCCAGTCACGGTCACCGGCCTGCAGGCCGAGCAGGGAATCGCGGACAGCGCCGCCGACGAGATAAGTCTTCATGCGGTCATGATAAGTCGGATGAGGCGTCACACATGTAGTGCCGAGCCATGCTCGGCAGCAATGCATCGTTTTGTAGGAGCGGCGTAAGCCGCGAAGCTGGCAATGCTGGAAGGCCTCAAAAGCCAACCCCTCCCTAACCCTCCCCTTCGCTGCGCGAAAGGGAGGGGGCTGTAGTGCCGAGCCATGCTCGGCAGGGGCGTTACCAGCAATGCATCGTTTTGTAGGAGCGGCGTAGGCCGCGAAGCCGGCAATGCTGGAAGGCCTCAAAAGCCAACCCCTCCCCAACCATCCGCTTCGCGAAGGGGAGGGGGCTGTAGTGCCGAGCCATGCTCGGCAGGAGGCGTTACCGGTAAAACCCCTGCCGAGCATGGCTCGGCACTACAGATATCGCGGTTGCTACTGGCAGCTGAAGGCTTTGCGCGCGCCCTGGGTCTTGCCGACCATGCGGTCGCTCAGGGTCAGGGCGTCGTTGTTGAGGCGCCAGTCGTAGATCACGCTGAAGGCAAGCACGCGCGCCACATACTCGCGGGTTTCCTTGTAGCTGATGGTCTCGATCCAGAAGTCCGGGTCGTAGTTCGGGCGCTGGCTCTGCCAGCGTGCGGTCGGGGTGGGGCCAGCGTTATAGGCGGCGATGGTGACGTAGGGCAGGCCGTTGTACTTGTCCATCAACTGGCGCAGATACGCGGTGCCGATGGCGATGTTGGTGTCCGAGTCGTACAGGCTGTCCGCACCGCCATAACCGCTCAAACCAATACTCTTGGCCACGCTGGCGCCGGTGGCCGGCAATACCTGCATCAGGCCCATGGCATTGGCAGGCGAGCGTGCATTCGGATTGAAGATGCTCTCGGCGCGGATTTCGGCCGCAATCCAGGCCGGGTCCAGCGCATTGCGGGCAGCTTCACGGCGGATCGTGTCGTCGTGGTGCAGCGGGAAGCGCAGGTTGTACAGGCGCATTTCCTGTGGGCCTTTCAGCGCGAATACCGCGCGATCGAACCAACCGTTGTTGCTGGCCACTTCCACGGCAAGGCGGCGCTGGCTGTCGTCGAAACGCGACAAGGCTTCGGCCCATTCGCGTGCAGCCCAGCTCGGGCGTTCGATCTTGAACAACTCGATTGCGCGCACCAGTGCCGGGTCGCGGGCGACGGCGGTCTTCGCCGCTGCACTGTCGCCAGGATTCCAGGGGCACAGGTTGTAGGGCTGCTTGAGCTTGTCGGCGGCCAGGAAGCCGTGGAAGGTTGGCTCGCTGGCGGCGGCGCGATACAGCGCGGTGGCGTCGGCGGGCTTGCCGGTCTTTTCCAGCAGGCGGCCCTCGAACCAGCGCCAGCGCGAATCGTTGCGCTGGCTGGCCGGCATCTTGCGGATGGCGGTCAGTGCCGCCGGCCAATCACCACGTGCCATCGCCTCGCGGGTGCGCCATTCGTGCAGGCGTTCGTCATAGGCCGATTCCGGCACGGCGGCCAGGCGTCGCGCCGAGTCCGGCAGATAGGAAGCCACCGTCCACAGTGCGATCTCGTACAACACCTGGCCTTGCTGCTCGGCGCTCAGGGCCAGCGCCTGCGCGTATTGCGGCAGCTGCAGCTCGGCGGCGCCGGGGTCGGCCTTGGCCAGCTTCTGCAGGCCATCGACGGCGATGCGGCGGCTGCGTTCGTTCTTCGGCCAGTTCAGGGCGCGCGCGTCGGGTTTGTCGACGAAGGCGGCGTAGTCATTGGCCTGGGCAAGCTCGGTGACGGGCAGGCCGCGTGCGGCGGCGCGCATCACCGCTGGCTGCTGTGCGTCGGCAGCAGCGTCGATGCGTTCCCAGCGCAGCGCTGGGGTCAGGCCGCCGCGGCTGGCGAGGACTGCAAACACCGGATCACAGCCATCGGGCAACGACTTGCCGGCGCTGCGCCACAAAGACTGGGCGTCGCTGGTCCATTGTGCATCGGCCTTGCCGGTGGCTTGCCGTGCATTGAGCTCGGCACAGCGCAGGCCGGGGTCGGTGCTGGTTTTCCAGTTGGCCAGCAAGGTCGGCCAGTCCTGGCGGCGGGCCAGCGCCGGCAACCATGCAGAGCGGAAGCTCTCGGCCACGGCCTGGCCCTGGTAGCGCTTCAGGAAGTCCTGTGCCTGCGTAGTCGGCAGCGTGTCGATGTTGCGGCGCAGGGCGCTGAACTCCAGCCAGCCGTACAGCGGGTGACTGCGCAGCGGCGCGGTCGCGTTGGCATCGAACTGCCCGCGCTCGGCGTTGTCGATGGCGGTGCGCATCGCGGTGCGTTGTGCATCCAGGTTCTGGGCTTGGACGCAGGCGCTGAGCAGCGCGGCGAGGGTAGCCAGAGGCAGCAGGAGGATTTTATTCATGGCAGAAGGATAACGGCCGCAGCGTCAACGGCAGAGCAGCAGCCCGACCCGGACATGAACAAGCGCGTCGCTCACGCGCAAAATGGAAGCTGAACGGAAACCGGCGCATTGCCGGAAACCCTTGGAAGCAGGCGTAGCTTCGGTGACGAGGCAGCCGGCCTCGCCCTGGGGGAACTGGAATGGCATTCAGTGCAGCAGGCAATAGCGGGCGTCCATTGGCCGATATCAACGTGACCCCGCTGGTCGACGTGATGTTGGTGTTGTTGATCATCTTCATCGTGACCGCGCCGATGGTGTCGGTGCCGATCCCTGTCGATCTGCCACAACACAGCAACAAGATCGTGCAACGAGTCGAGCCGCCACCGCCGATCGAGCTGCGGGTGGACGCGGCCGATCAGCTGTACTGGAACGGTGAAGTGCTGGCGATGAATGACTTGCAGGCGCGGCTGCAGGCGCAGGCCGATCTGCATGTCGGCAACCTGCCGGAGCTGCGTATCTATGCCTCGCCGGATGCGCAGTACCAGGTGATGGCAAAAATTCTTGCGGCGGCCAACAATGCCAAGATGCAACGCATCGCCTTCATCCAGTAAGTAACGCGCTGTGACGGGCATCAGCCACCCCACGCGGTGGCTGATGCTTCAGCTGGCGTCGGTTGTCATCGTGTTGCCCCGTGGTGTCGTAGCGTCAGCTGATCAGTCACAGTGTTCCATCCGGTCGCGGCGTTCGTGCCGTGGGCCGAATACACTAGCGCCATGCAAAATTCCCGATTCGCATCGCTGTTGCCGGTGCTGGCGGTACTCGGCTCGGTGACCTCGTTGTCGATCGGCACGTCCTACGCCAAAAACCTGTTTCCCAATATTGGTGCGCAAGGCACCAGCGCGTTGCGCGTGGGCTTTTCGGCGCTGTTCCTGTTGCTGCTGTGGCGGCCGTGGCGCTGGCATACCAGTCGCGCCGATGGCGCGGCGATCCTGCGCTATGGCTTGACGCTGGGGCTGATGAACCTGTTGTTCTACATGGCGCTGCGCACGATCCCGTTCGGGATTGCCGTTGCCATCGAGTTCACCGGTCCGTTGGCGGTGGCGATGTTCTCCTCGCGGCGGCCGATTGATTTTGTCTGGGTCGGCTGTGCGCTGGTCGGGCTGGTGTTGCTGTTGCCACTGGATGGCGGCCAGGCGCTGGACCCGGTCGGGGTCATGTATGCCTTGGGCGCTGCATTCTGCTGGGCGCTATACATCATCTACGGTAAGCGCACCGGCCATCTGCATGCCGGCCACAGCGTGTCATTGGGCTTGCTGGCGGCATCGCTGGTGGTGGTGCCGGTAGGCGTGGCACATGCCGGCATGGCGCTGCTGGAGCCGAAGATCCTGTTGGCCGGTTTCGTGGTGGCGGTGGTGTCCAGTGCCATCCCGATGTCGCTGGAAATGATGGCGCTCAAGCGCCTGCCCAAGGAAACCTTCGGCATCCTGATCAGCATGGAGCCGGCAGTGGCGGCACTGTGGGCGTTGCTGTTGTTGCACGAGCACCTGACCGGCCTGCAATGGCTGGCGATTGGCTGCACGGTGGTGGCGTCGGTAGGTAGTACCTTGACCGCGCGGCGGCGGCCACCGCCTGCAGCGGTTGCAGGCTGAGCCTGAGCTCAGCGCAGGCTGTCGGCGGGTACTTCGACTTCCATTTCAACGGCCAGATGATCCGAGTGCGCGGCGGGAACGGCGCGGGTGTCGAGCATCTTCAGGTTGTCGGAAATCAGAATGTGGTCGATGGCGCGGTCCGGCCCCCAGCTGGGGAAGGTCGGTACCAGGCAGCTCGGCGGCTGCAGCCGGGTCTTGTGGTACAGCACGCGCATTTCCGGGCGGTCGGCCATGCAGTTGAAGTCGCCCATCAGTACCGCGTTGGGATGGTCGGCCAGCAGGTCGGAAATGAAGTCCAGCTGTGACAGGCGCGAGCCGGTGCCCAGTGACAGATGCGCCACCGCCACGGTCAGGCCTTCCTTGCCATCGCCATAACGCGCCAGCAGCACGCCGCGGCCACCGATGCGGCCGGGCAGGGCGTGGTCTTGTACTTCGACTGGTTCCAGCCGGCTCAGCAGGCCATTGGCGCTGGAGGCCACGCCGCCCATGCGGCGGTTGGGCTGGTGTGCCCAATAGTTGAAGCCTGCCCGTTCGGCCAGGTAATGGGTCTGGTTGGTGAAGCCCGAGCGCAGGCTGCCCGGATCGGCTTCCTGCAGGCCGACGATGTCGCGGCCGCTGGCCAGTTTGGCAATCGCGTCCAGGCTGGAGCGCTTCTGCCCTGCGGGCAAGGCGTGCGACCAGCTACGGGTCACGTAGTCGCTGTAGCGGCGGGTGCTGGAGCCGGCCTGGATATTGGCGGTCAGCAATCGCAATGTCTGGGTAGGGGATTTCACGGCGGGTCGAACTCAAGGGCCTCGTTGCCGAGGCCCTTGATACCTCACTTGGCGTTGGCGGCGCGTTCGCGCGCGATCAGGTGGTCGGCAATGCGGAGCATGTCTTCATAGCCCTTGCCCTTGACCAGGTACTTGCCGTTGATGATCAGCGACGGGGTACCGGCGATCTTGCTGCGCTGGGCGAACTGCTTGCCGCGGTTGACCTTGGCGGCAACGCCGAAGCTGCCCATGGTGTCAGCGAAGGTCTTGGGATCAACGCCGTACTTGCCGTAGAAGTTGGCGATGTCCTGGACCGAGTCACTGCCGCGCTCGCCCTTCAGGGTCTGCTCGATGTGGATGGCCGAGTACAGCGCGTCGTGGGTCTTTTCCTGCACGCCCAGGGTTTCGGCGGCGTAGAAGGCGCGCGCGTAGTTGTCCCAGGTACCGCCAAAGGCGGCCGGCACGTAGACGAAGCTCACGTCCGAGGGCAGGCCGGCCTTCCACGAGCTGATCAGCGGCTGGAAGCGGGCGCAGGCCGGGCAGACATAGCCGAAGATCTCAGCCACTTCGACCTTGCCGGTAGCCGGCTGGAACGGCTGGCCACCTTCGATGGCGACATAGTCGGTGCCGGCAACCGGCTCCGGGCCAACCAGGCGCGCCTGTGCCGGGACCGGGGTTGCCGGAGCGGCGTTGGTGGCAGCCGGTGCGGCGGCAGCACCTTCAGCGGCGGCACCTTCAGCGGCCGGGGCCGGGGTGGTAGCCGGAGCGGCTTCGGTAGCAGCCGGGGTTGCCGGAGCAGCGGTGTCAGCAGTGCCATCCTGGGCTTTGCAGGCAACCATCAGCGGCAACAGGGCGGTCAGGGCCAGGGCGAAGCGGATCTTCATCGGGAGGGATCTCCAGCAGGGTGTGTTTGGGGCACCGGGCAGTGGGACTGCAACCGGCGCGCGCAGGGACGCATTATGTGCGTATTCGGCTGAACAGGTGACCCGGCTCAGCCGGGCTTCAGCGGAGGTTTCAGCGACGGCTTGCGCCGCTGCGTTCGCGTGCTACCAGGGCACCGGCAATGCGCAGGGTGTCATCAAAGGTCTTGCCCTTGACCAGGTATTTGCCGTTGACGATCAGCATCGGCGTGCCGGTGACCTTGACCCGCATGGCGAAGGCGCGGGCGTTCTTGACCTTGTCATCCACCTGCTGGCTGCGCAGGGCTTCGACATAACGCTGCGGCTGCACGCCGTACTGGGAATAGAAGGTCGCCAGCTCATCGGGCGAGACGTTCTGCGCCGGCAGGCTGCCCTGCTCATGCAGGGCTTTGAATACGTCGGCATGGCTGCGCTTGAGCACGCCGACCTGTTCGGCGGCATAGAAGGCACGCGCGTAGGAATCCCAGTAGCCGCCAAATGCTGCCGGAACCAAGGTGAAGCGCACATCGGCCGGCTGCTTGGCGACCCAGGCTTCCAGCAATGGTTCAAAGCGAGCGCAGTGCGGGCAGGTGTAACCAAACACCTCGACAACCTCGATCTTGCCGGCCAGCGGCGCGAACGGGCCCGGCTCAGCGACGAGCTCGTAGTCGTCGCCTTCGACCAGTGCGGTAGGGGAGGCGGCACAGGCCGACAGTGGGGCTATTGCCAGCAGCATCAGCAACAGTCGGGGGAACAGCTTCATCGTGGGGAGTCTCCGTTGGAAAAACAGACGCCGACCTTACGGCCGGCGTGTCTGCATGGTGCAGTTGCCGGGTCGCCGGAGCGACCGGCGGGTATCAGGGTTGCGCGGCGGCGGTGGCTACCGTTGCATCGTTGGCTCGATCATGCAGACCTTGGACGTAACTGGCCAGCGCCTGGATCTCCTGCCCGGTCAGCGCGTGGCTGATCTGGGCCATGATCTTGAATTGCGCGGCGTCGGCCTCGCCGGTCTGACCAGATTGGTAGCGCTGCAGACGTTGCGCGACATAGCCGGCATGTTGGCCGCCGATATGTGGATAGGCGGGGCCCGGGTTACCTGCACCGGTCGGGCCATGGCAGGCGATGCAGGCGGGGATGTTGCGGCTGGCGTCGCCACCGCGATAGAGCTTCTGGCCGATTTCGAAGAACTTCATGTCCTTGTACGGGCCTTCGCTGACCACGGCGTCATCGGCCACACCGGCACCCGATTTCTGGGTAGCGAAGAAGGCGCCGATATCGCGCATGTCCTGCGGGGTAAGCCCTTCCAAGAACGGCAGCATCGCGGCGACTGCACCCTCGTTGCGCTGGCCGCTGGCGATCAGGGCCATTTCCTTGGCGATGTAGCGCTCGCTCTGCCCGGCCAGGCGCGGATAGATTTCCACGGCCGAGTTGCCGTCGGCACCGTGGCAGGCCGCACAGGTAGACGCTTTGGCCTCGCCGGCCTTGGCATCACCGGGTTTGGTCTTGCTGAAGTCGATCTCCAGCGAAGCGGTTTGTACAGGCGCATTGTCCGGCACGGGGGTAACCGAGCTTTGGGCAAAGGCGACGGCGGCAATTACGGGGACTACCAGTGCTGCAACGGCAAGAACACGAGCATGGCGCATGCTGAAGCTCCGTGTGGACCGGGCCGGGCGGGGCTTTCCGCCGGCATCGCCCGGATTATCAACGGCGTTTTGCGGCACGGTCAACGCAGCAGTGCAGCAAAATCGGCCGGATCGGTGGTCCCGGGACAGCGGCCAAGCCGACGCGCGGCGTCGCAACATGCGATCCTATGCATATGTCATTGCTCATCGAACGCGCCCGTTACCACCTTTCCGCCCACAATTCCCGGCAATTGCCGCCGGATCTGGGGGCCGAAGTGGCATTTGCCGGTCGCTCCAACGCCGGCAAGTCCAGCGCGCTCAACGCGCTGACCCGCCAAAATTCCCTGGCCCGCGTCTCCAAGACCCCCGGCCGCACCCAGCAGCTGGTGTTCTTCGAGGTAACCCCCGAGGCGCACCTGGTCGATCTGCCCGGTTATGGTTACGCCAAGGTGCCGCTGGACCTGCAGGCCCACTGGCAAGCGTTCATCGACCAGTACTTCCGCACCCGCAATGCCCTCAAGGGCCTGGTGGTGGTGATGGATATCCGTCATCCACTGAAGGACTACGACCGGCAGATGCTCGGTTATGCGGTACAGCGCGGCCTGCCGGCGCATGCGCTGCTGACCAAGGCCGATAAGCTTGGCCGTGGTCAGCAGATGCAGACGCTGAAGAAAGTACGCAGCGACCTGCACTCGATTTTCGGCGAGACGGTCAGCGTGCAGACCTTCTCCGGCGAATCGCGCCAGGGCGTGGACGAAGCCCGCGGCATCATCGGCGGCTGGCTGGGCTTGAATCCGCCGGTAGCGGAAGGCGCAGCGCCTGTAGGAGCGGCGTAAGCCGCGAAGCTGATGGTCTATCAGACCTGAGTGCATGGAAAACGCCGCCTTGATCAGGGCGGCGTTTTTGTTTTTGTGGGTTTTGCTTGTTACTGGATCCGAAGCCAAAGCCAAAGCCGAAGCCAAAGCCAAAGCCGAAGCCAAAGCCGAAGCCAAAGCCAAAGCCAAAGCTGCCCTCACCCCTACCCCTCTCCCGTAAACGGGAGAGGGGACAGCCACAGCCACGGCAACAGCCACAGCAACAGCCACAGCCACAGCCACAGCCACAGCGTTACTTCAACGGCGAAAACTCCGCCGGTACCCACGCAAACGCCTCACCCTCACGGCGCACATGCCCCAGACCCGGGAACGGCAGGTGCGCACCGGCCACCCACCAGCCCTTGTCGGATGCTTCCGCCATCAGCCGGCGACGGCTGGCAATGGCAGCGCTACGGTCGCTGTCGGCTTCAAATGCGGCGTCCGGCTGGGCGAATTGCACTGCATGGAAGTGCACGATGTCGCCCCACACCAACAACTGCTGGCCGTTGCCACCCTCAAGCAGATAGGAGACATGGCCGGGGGTATGGCCGTGACTGTCCACTGCCGTGATGCCTGCCGGCAGGCGCTCGCCGGGAGCGAACTCGTGCAAGGTGCCGGCGGCCACATAAGGCGCCACCGCGGTGCGCGCCAAGCCAAACGCAAACCGCAGCGGTTGCGGGGCGGTGGCCTCGCTGGCCGGGTCCAACCAGTAGGCCGCGTCGGCTTTTGACAGCCACACCGTCGCCTTCGGGAAGGCCGCTTTGCCCTGCGCATCGAGCAGGCCACACATATGATCCGGGTGGGCGTGGGTCAGCAGCACGTCATCCACTTCGGCCGGGTCGTAACCGGCGGCACGCAGGTTGCTCAGCACTTGACCCAGGCCGATACCTGCGCCGAAGCATTGCGCGGTGCCGGTGTCGATCAAGCTCAGATGATCGCCGCGTTGCACCAGATACGCGTTGACCGCGGTCTGCAAGCCTTTGCCATCTTCCGGTACATAGCCATGCTCAAGCAGGCGGGTGACCGCGCCGGGATCAACGCCGACCAGCTGCTGACGGCCCAGTGCCACTGCGCCGTCAAACAAGGCGGTTACCTGCAGTTCGCCGATCTGCTGGTGATAGACACCTGCAACCTGCTGCTGCACGACATGCGTGCTGCGCGCCTGGGCCGTGCAACTGACGGCCAGGATCAACAAGGCGGCAAAACGGTAGTGGGGGCGGATACGCATGGGGGTTCCTGCAAGGACGGCTATGCCGTGGGACCTTCATGCTGCGCCGGGGCGCGGCTGCGTTTCGCTCACAATGGCGCGCGAAACGCTCGCGCCGTGATCAGCTGTTGCCGATTGCCGCAGGCTCCAAGCCATAGCGCGCGGCAAAGCGTTTGTTGAAGCTGCCCAGAGAGCGATAACCGGCGCGCGCTGCCACGGTCTTCAACGGTAGTCGCGTGGTGTAGAGCAGCTGCATGGCATGCGCCAGCCTTGCATCGACCACCAGCTCGCGCACGCTGAGTTGTTCGTTGGCCAAGCGCCGGCGCAGGGTGGCACCACTGAGGCCCAGGTGCGATTCGAAATCACGTGATTGCCAATCACGCTCTGGCTGTGCAGCAACCAGGTCGCGGATACGATCGCCCAGGCCGGGTTCGGGCGCGGCCAGCAGGCTGCCATGGCCGCGCCGGCAGAACGCCACCACCAGCGCGGCCAGGGCCAGTCGTGCTTCGGTGTACTGGCCGTGCTGCAATGCCTGCCGCCATTGCAGCAGGGCGCCGCTATGTTCGGCCAAAGACAAACGTGCCAGCGCGTGGCCTGCATCGGGCAGGGCGTCAGTCCACAAGGCGCGCGCCGCGGCCAGCACTTCCGGGCATAGCGGCACGATGGCACTGAGATACAAACCACTGTGCGGATCGGGAATATTGACCACGTCAATGCGGCTGCGGCGGGTGATCAGGAACAGATCGCCAGGGCCGAATTCCAGCGATTGCTGCGCGGTGCGGGCCTGCTTGCGTCCCTGTAGCAGGATGGCGAACTGTGGTTGCGGGATGTCCACCGAACTGGCGCCGTGTTCGCGGCGCGCGGTGATGCAGGCATAACCTTCGGCACGCTGGCAGTCGACCAGCGAGGCCAGCTGGGCCAACAAGTTGCTGGTTGTATCGGCTTGGGCGTTCATCGCTTACACCGTGATCTGGAACAGATGGCCGATGGCGGCGGCTGCGCCCATCGCCAATGCGCCCCAGAACACTACCCGCAGCGCGCCGCGCAAGGCTGGCGCGCCGCCAGCCCGTGCCGCCAATGCGCCGGTGATGCCCAGCCCGACCAGAGTGGCGGCAGTGGTTACCTCCGCCACCAGTGCGTGTGGAGCCAGCAGCGCGGTCAGTACCGGCAGCGCCGCACCGACGATGAAAGCGCTGGCCGAGGCTGCCGCCGCCTGCAGCGGCCGGGCCCGCAGTTCCTCGGTGATGCCCAGCTCATCGCGCGCATGGGCGGCGAGGGCGTCGTGGGCGGTGAGCTGCTCGGCAACCTGCTGGGCCAGCTCAGGGCTGAGCCCGCGGCGACGATAGATGCCGGCCAGTTCCTGCAGCTCGCTGTGCGGGTCTTCGTGCAGCTCGCGCCGCTCCATGCTCAGGTCGGCATGTTCGGCATCGGCCTGTGACATCACCGAGACATATTCGCCGGCCGCCATCGACATGGCACCGGCCACGGTGCCGGCAATGCCGGTGGCCAGGATGGTCGAGGCGCTGGCGCCGCCAGCTGCCACGCCAACCACCAGGCCGGCGACCGAGACGATGCCGTCGTTCGCACCCAGCACGGCGGCGCGCAGCCAGCCGACGCGGTTTGAACGATGGGTTTCACTATGGTGGGCGCGACTCATGCCTACAGTGTAGGACCAGTGCCCAGTCAGCCGCGGAATGACTCGCAAGTGCAGCTCCGGCAGCGGTCAAGTCTGCTTTTTTAGGACGCTGAAAACCGCTGCCGTGACACGATGGCAATGTGTGCCGATATATAGTGCGCCCTTGCGATGGCGGGGGCTGGCCCCCACCTTCCCGCCCTGACCAGAATTCTGCGAGCCTGCCCTTGTCGAGCCCGAGCCACGTCGCTGATACACCCATCACCCACCGCGACCAGTTGGTCCAGAGCATCGCGTCGGGCGAAAAACCCAAGTCGCAATGGCGGATCGGCACCGAGCACGAGAAGTTCGGGTTCCGCCTGGATGACCTGCGTCCGCCCACCTTTGAAGGCGAACGCGGCATCAATGCGGTGCTCGATGGGCTGACCCGCTTCGGCTGGGAGCCGGTGCTGGAGAACGGCAATACCATCGCGCTGCTGCGTGATGGTGCCTCGGTGAGCTTGGAGCCGGCCGGGCAGCTGGAGCTTTCCGGCGCTGCGTTGGAAACCCTGCACGAAACCTGCGTGGAGACCGGCAGCCATCTCAACGAGGTGGCGCAGGTGGCCGGTGAGTTGCAGCTGGGCTTCCTCGGCATGGGCTTCCAGCCCAAGTGGGCACGTGCGGACATGCCGTGGATGCCCAAGGGCCGCTACCAGATCATGAAAAGTTACATGCCCAAGGTCGGCTCACTGGGCCTGGACATGATGACCCGCACCTGCACCACCCAGGTCAACCTGGATTACGCCAGCGAAGCGGACATGGTGAAGAAGTTCCGCGTGTCCTTGGCCTTGCAGCCGATTGCCACCGCGCTGTTCGCCGACTCGCCGTTCACCGAAGGCAAGCCCAACGGTTATCTGAGCTACCGCTCGCATATCTGGACCGACACCGATCCTGACCGCACTGGCATGCTCGACTTCGTGTTCGAGGATGGCTTCGGTTACGAGCGCTATGTCGACTATCTGTTGGACGTGCCGATGTACTTCTCTTACCGCGACGGTATCTATCACGATGCCAGCGGGCAGAGCTTCCGTGATTTCCTGGAGGGCAAGCTGCCGGTATTGCCGGGCGCGTTGCCGACCCTGCGCGACTGGTCGGACCACACCACGACGGCGTTCCCGGAAGTACGGCTGAAGAAATATCTGGAAATGCGCGGCGCCGACAGCGGCCCGTGGAGCCGCATCTGCGCGCTGCCAGCATTCTGGGTTGGCCTGTTGTATGACGAGACCGCGTTGAATGCAGCGTGGGACCTGGTCAAGGACTTCAGTCTGGCCGAACGCAACGTGTTGCGCGATGGCGTGCCCAGGCATGCGATGAACCTGCCGTTCCGCAACGGCACGGTGCGTGACCTGGCCCGTGAGGCCTTGGCGATTTCGTACGATGGCCTGCGCCGTCGTGCCGCGCTCAACGCCGATGGTCAGGATGAAACGCGCTTCCTGGATGTGCTGCAGGAGATCGTGGATTCGGGCAAGACCGCGGCCGAGCGCAAGCTGGAACTATTCCATGGCCGTTGGAATGGCAGCGTGGATCCGTTGTTCGGCGAGTTTGCGTACTGATTGAGGCGGGCAATCGAGCTGAGGTTGGAAGTTCAGCCTTCTCCTTCGCTCTTTTGCTGTCATTCCCGCCAACGCGGGAATGACAGTACTGGCGCAATTGCTAGACTGCGGCCTCATCCTCCGGAGGCAGGCACATGAGCAGCACGGCAGAAGAAATCGTCTTCTATACCAACCCGATGTCGCGCGGGCGCATCGTGCGCTGGATGCTGGAGGAGTTGGGCCAGCCGTATCGCACGGAAGTGCTGGAGTACGGCCAGAGCATGAAGGGCCCGGCTTTCCTGGCCATCAACCCGATGGGCAAGGTGCCGACCATCGTCCATCGAGGTGTGGTGGTGAGCGAGGCTGCGGCGATCTGCGCCTATCTGGCCGATGCATTTCCGGCAGCTGGGCTGGCCCCTGCGCTGGATGATCCTTTGCGTGGCAGCTACCTGCGTTGGCTGTTCTTTGCCGCAGGACCGGTGGAAGCCGCTGTCAGCGCCAAGGCCCTGGGCTTGCTGGCGCCGCTGGAGAAAGCAGGCACCGTGGGCTACGGCAGCTTCGAGCAGACCATTGATACCCTGGAGCAGGTTGCCGCGTCGGCATCGCCGTGGCTGCTAGGCGAACAATTCACCGCCGCCGATGTCTATGTCGGCAGCCAGATCCTGTGGGGGCAGATGTTCAAGAGCATGCCTGCACGTGATGCGTTTGCTGCTTATGGCGAGCGCCTGCGTGGTCGCGAAGCGTGGCAGCGCGCCTCGGCGCTGGACGATGCCTTGATTGCACCGCGCGGCTGAGCATGCGCTGGATGCGGCTCCCGCTGAGTGGGAAACGTGGGCCGATCTGCAGAATCGCGCGTCCTCTTTTCCTGTCGATGCTGCTGTTGGCCGCGATGCCAACTGCAGCGGAGGTGGAGCAGGGTGCGGACACACCGATAGCGGCGTTTCATTGGTTGCTCGGACAGTGGACGCGGGTTGATCTGCCGGCCGGCCGAAGCGGCGACGAACTGTGGCGGGCGCAGGACGCAGCACTCGTCGGTGTAGGCAGCAGTTATCGTGATGGCGTCCTGCGCTTCCGCGAACAGCTGCGGATCGTCGCCGAGGGCGACGATGTGTTTTACGTGGCCGATGTCCCGGGCAATCCCGCTCCGGTAAAATTCAGGATGGTCACGCGCGACGTTCAGTCTGCCGTGTTCGAGAATCTGCAGCATGACTACCCGCAGCGGATCGCCTATCGCCGTCATGGCTCACGTCTGATCGCAACGACCTCCGGCAACGGGCGTGAAGAAAATTTTTTGTTCGAGCGCGCGGACGCGCCCGCCAGATAGGGGCAGCGTCCATGCAGCTCGTACTCGGGCCGGTGGCTGACCAAGCCCGAGATCAGTGCGATGTGTTCAATAGCGCGCAGCAGTCAATGGAGCATCGGCCCACTGCCATGCAGCGGCTTGCTGGCGTTTGCTCTCGGCAGCGGCATCGGTCTGGCCCAAGGCCTGTTGCGCCTGCGCCAAGCCATACAGCGACCAACCATTGAGCGGATAGGTCTTCAGATCCTGATTGAAGGCTTCGGCGGCTGCCTTGGCATCGCCTGCCTCCAACAGCGCGGCGCCAAGATAGGTGCGCACGGATAGTGGCCAGTCGGCGGGCTCGTTGTAGGCCAAGGCATCTTCGGCGGTCGCGGCTTCTCGCAGGGCGCTGATCGCTTCGCTGTGCTTCCCCTGCGTGCGCAGCAGTTCGCCACGCAACAATGCATCGGCCACATGCAATACGTTGTCGGCATGATTGATGTCGAAGAAACTGACTTCTGCCATCGCCGTATCGGTTGCGATTGCATGCAGCGCTTCGGCTTCGCGGGCTGCTTGGTCCAATGCGCCCTTGCGTGCATGTGCCATGCCGCGGGCGAAGTGGCGGATCGCAGCGGAATAGGGAAGTTCGGCAGCAGTGCTGCTGTCGGCGAGGATGCCATCCCAATCGCCGAAGCGGACCTGGGTGAGTAGCGGCGTCACCACGAACTGCTGCATGAACTGCATCGGCGCCTCGCCCATGGCCGCGCGATCCGCCCGATCCGCGGTCTGCTTGGCAGCCTGCATGGCCAGCGTGCGCGAGCCGGTCAGGCCGGTGGTCATGGTGGCGAAATGCCAGTTGTGCGGCACATAGCCCAACGGATACACGCCATTGCTGCCGCGGCAGACAGCAAGGAAGTCCTTGTCGGCGGTGGTTGCGGCCAGGTTGGTCATGGTTGCATCGTGGTAGCGGCCAGTGCGGATGTAGATATGCGCGGGCATATGCACCAGATGACCGGAACCGGGAGCCAATGCGGCCAATGCATCTGCGTAAGGCTCGGCGCGTTTGGGCTCGGGCGAGGATTCCATTGCGTGGATGTAGTAGTGCATCGCACCTATGTGGCGCGGATTGCGTGCGAGTACCCGCTCCAGTTCGCCCACCAATGTCTGCGTGAACTCAGCGGGCTTGCCGCCCTGCCAGTAGGCCCACGGCGAGAGATCCATCAAGGCCTCTGCGTACATCGTGGCGGCATCATCGTCTTCAGGGAACTTCGCGACCACCGCAGCCATCGCATCGGCGTAGTTGCGGTCCAGCTGCTTGCGGTCTTCCGGTGCCGGATCGGCGTAGCGCTTCTGCAGTGCCTGGATCAAGGCCTGATCCACAGGTCGCGCGCTGGCTGCCAAGCTGGCCGCTCGCGCTGCGAAAGCGGTCGCATCTTTGGCGGCAGCCGGGTCCATCGGCAGGTTGATGTTCGGCCCAAGCACCAATGCCTGGCCCCAGATACACATGGCGCAGCTTGGATCCAGGTGCGCGGCCTCGGCGAACGCACGTCCGGCAGCCTCATGGTTGAAGCCATAGGCCAGACGCAGGCCTTGGTTGAAGTAGCGCTGTGCCAACGGCACCTTGCTGCCGATGTCGCGATGCAGGTCGCCGAAGGTTTCGAACAGCGGTAAGTCGCTGGCATTGGTTGCCGGTGCTTTTTCCGCGACTGTATTTGGCTTGTTGGAGGAATCGCAGGCGGATAGCGTTGCCATGGCAAGCAGGGGCGGAAGCAGCAAGGACAAGGATCGACGGATCATTGTGGCTTCTCGGGGCGGATGGACGCGAAGATACTGCTGGCCGCAAGTTGATGGCGATACGAAGTGGTGAAAACGCCGTAAAAATTGTCGACCGGAAAACTGCAATTACAGTGCGCTACGAACGTTGGCCGTCAATTGCCAGGTTGCTGGGTGCTTGGCACGTTTCGTGCCGAGCCAGGCGCAGTTGGGCGCCAAGACCCAGAAAAAACTCATGCCTCCGCCCAGTTCTACGCGTTTGTCGCATACGCCTGCGCAGCGCACAGTTCCTGCACATATCAGACAAGGTGCGCAGATGATGCAGAAGCAGGGGATTCGTTGGGGATTGCAGGTGGCGGCATTGCTGGTTTCCGGAGTGACGGCGGCGTCCGCGTTGGCAGGCCCGCCGGCGGACTGGTCGGTGCCGATCAAGCCGTTTCATATCGTCGACAACATCTATTACGTAGGCACGGAGGGACTTGCTGCGTACCTGATTGTGTCGGAGCAGGGTGCGATCCTGCTCGATGCGCCGTTCGCTGCCAATGCTGAGCAGATTGAACGCAACATCGAGAGCATCGGCGTTCCTCTTCATGATGTGCGGCTGCTGCTCAGCAGTCACGCCCACGCCGATCATGTTGGAGCGATGGCGGCACTCAAGCGGGACACCGGTGCGCGCTATCTCGCCAGTGCAGGTGATCGCTGGGCACTGGAGAATGGCAGGAACCAGGGTGACAACAACTACGGCGTCCATCCCTTCGATCCGATCAAGGTGGACCAGATCGTCAGTGAGGGGCAGAAGGTCCGCTTGGGTGATATCGAACTGACCGCGCACCTCACACCTGGGCACACCGCCGGTTGCACCAGCTGGAGCATGATGGTGAATGATCGCGGCACGCCGCGCGAGGTATTGTTCCTGTGCAGCATCACGGTTGCTGGCAATACCTTGGTCGGCAATCGCAGCTATCCGGGTATCGTCGAGGACTTCCGCGCGACCTTCGCCAAACTCGGCGCGATGCACGCGGACATCGTCTTGAGCGGCCATCCGGATACCGCTGGCATTCTTGAACGACAAGAACGACGCACGAGTGGTGACCAGGATGCATTTGTTGACCCGGGCCTGCTTGCACGCTTGGTGGACGAGCACAAAGCAGATTTCGAAGAGACGCTGAGCAAGGCTGGCTCACCAACAACGCGCCCTTGAGCGGAGGCTGGAGACTTCAGAGCCGACTTCACTCTGGTCGTAAAATTTCTGCAGGACCATGTAGCCCGGGTAAGCGCAGCGCACCCGGGATTCTCCGTTATCTCTACCGTAGATGCGAGCGCAGGCGCTCCATCGACGATCTGCACTGCCCCGGGTGCGCTGCGCTTGCCCGGGCTACGGAACTCGCTCCCATACCGTTGCGTGGTTCACTCAAGCGCAAGCGCCTGGCGCAAGCCGGCAACATGAGCACGCCCGACCGGCAACTCAGCACCACCGTTGAGCACCAACCAGTAGCGACTGCCACTACCCGAATGCAAGGTGCTGATGTGGCGCAGGTTGACCAGATAGGAACGGTGGCAGCGGATGAAGTCCGGTGGTAGTACCGCACTGAGTCCAGCCAGGGATTTGTCGTGCAGCTCGCTGCGCCCGTCGCGCATGCGTAGCTCGCTGTAGTCGCCATCGGCACGGATCCACTGCACATCGGCGAGTTCAACCAGCGCCGTTCCCTGCGCGCGCCAGATGCCGAGATAGCGTGCGCGGCCCGAGCTGTAGCGGCCTACATCCAGCAGCCGTTCCAGCGATTGGCCCAACCGTTCGCGCGAAAATGGCTTTGGTACAAAGTCGAGTACGCCGTGCTCGAAGGCCTGCAGGGCGCGTTCGCGATGGGCGGATACGACTACGCAGTGATAGCGGCCGGCGACCGCGCTGCGCAGCAGGTCGAATCCATCTTCGCCACCGAGGTTGAGGTCCAGCAGCAGGCCGTCGTAAACGCTGCGCTGCAATCTATCGCCGGCCGCGTCGAGGTCGGCTACCGCATCGAAGCGGGCGCGGGCGCCGGCCAGTTCAGCGCACAGGCGCAACAGGCGCTGGCGCACCAGCGGTTCATCTTCGACGATCAATATGCGCATGTAAGCTCGATCCGGCTGCACCAGTCGGCGCCATCGGCGCCTTGGCTGTAATGCCAGCGGTTGGGATGGGAGGCGGCCAGGCTGGCTTCGATGTAGCGGGTGCCGGTGCCTTGGCCGCGATGTGGTGCAGAGCCGCGCGCACTGCGCAGCTCCAGAATCCAGTGTTGGTTCTCGCGCTGCACGCGCAGGCGGAACGGGCGCTGTGCGCAGGCCACCGCGCCGGCATGGGTCAAGGCATTCTCGACCTGTGCATGCAGCACGCCGGGTGGCAGCGACAGCTGCAGGTCGTTGGCGTCGACTTCCAGGGTCATCGGCTGATCCAAGGCCTGGCCGACGATATCCAGATGGTTGCGACACAGGGCCAATTCTTCGCTGAGCGGAACGCTCTGGCGGCTGCTGCTTTCGCGCAGGCGGTCGAACTGCTCGGCCAGCGATTCGACCAAGCGGCTTGCCTTTGTCGGGGCTTGTTCGATCAATTCCTGCAAGCAGGTGAGGGTGTTCATCAGCCAGTGCGGCTGGATACCTCGTTGCAGCAACTGCAGTGACAGGCTTGCACGTTCTTCGCGCAGGCGTGCGTTGTGCAGGTCCAACGCACGCACCTGGGCAGCGTGGCAGAGCAGCAGGAAGCCCATCAGCACGGCGAGCAGCAGGAAGTAGGGGCCATCGAGGAATGCCCCGGGGGCAAACAGCAGGGCCAGCACGCCGGCCACCAGCAGGGCCAGGATCGGCCAGCGTTCTTCGCGTTCGCCACGGGCGCGCAGTAGCAGCGCAGCCGAGGCTAGCAGGCTCAGCAGCAAGGCCAGCGCCGAGCGGCTATCGAAGCTGGGCAGCAGCACGGCAGTCATCAGCAGTGCGGCTAGGTAAGCGATGCTCAGGCCCTTGGGCACGACAACGCTGTAGCGTCGGGCGAGGTAGGCGGGCAGCAACATCGCGGCGGCCACATGCAATACCAGCAGCGCATACAGGCGTAGGCCGTGCCATGGATAGAGGTAGCCGAGCAACGGGCGCCATCCTTCGACCACCGGCAGTGCAATCCCAACCGCGCACAGAGCGAGCAGCAGTCGCCCGCCAGGCATCTGCGGGCGGCCGCGCTGCAGCGCAAGGAAGTACAGGCAGGCCGCTGCGAGCGCGCCAGTAGCAAAGGCAGCGATCAGCCAGGGCAGGACGACGCGCTGGTACAGCACCGCGGCCGGCGCTATCGCGACCAGGGCGTCCGCGCTGTACAGGCCGAACGGCTGATGATGGCTGGATGCGAGCACCAGCAGTTCGTCGGTGCCAGTGGGTGAGGACGGTGGCAGTACGCGGGTGATGTCGACCTGGCCGGGTTGCTCCAGCGCGGCGGTGGTGCCTACGACGCCATTGCCAGCCAGCGGCTGGCCGTTCCAATAGAGTTGACTGGCACCACGCAAGGACAGGCGAAGTGCGCGGCCGCCGTCGTCCGACTGCGTGCTGGCTGGCGATTGCCAGCGCAGCCAATACGGGCCGCGCCAGCTGGCCAGCGTTTGTTGATCGATCGGTTGCCAGTTGATGTCTGCGGGCGGGGAGGTCGGCAAGCCGCCCGTCGTGCTCACGCTGGCCGGCGCCATCTCTCCGCTCAGCACTTGCACGGAGTTGACGTCACGCAGCAACACGGCCAGCCACGCGGCGACCGCGAAGACCAGCACGGCCAGTACGCTGAAAATTCGTAGGATCGGCATGTGCCTATCGTATCGGCTGCGCGGAGACGCTGGGCGGTGAGTTGGAGCTGTTCGGCGGACGCGCGCCCCGCAGGCGCCGTTGAGCGATGGATGCTGGCTCCGTGGCGAGGGCAACGGGAGGTTTCTCCGGGTTGCCGAGGCCACGGCAACACCCACCTTCCCACCTGGTCGGAGCCCACCATGTCCAGCAACTCTCTGTCTGTTTCCAATGCTAGCCGTCCTTGTCTGCAGTCCTTGGCGGCTCCTTCAAACGCATCGCTTGTCGCCGCGCATCAACACGACCCTGGCGCAGTGCCTGCGGTACATAAGGGGAAGCTGGGACGTGCCGGCCGCTTGTTGGTGCTGTGTATTGCGCTGGCCTGCGCCTCGCCGGTGCTGGCCAAGGACTCGGTTGCACCGCTGGTGTTTGCACCCTATGCAATGCAGACCAAGAACAACGGCACCATCGCCACCGAAGAGGCCTTTCTCGAAGTCCCGCGTCGCCACAGCGAGCCGAACGGACCGCGCATCCGCCTGCGTGTGGTGCGCCTGCCGGCGACCGGTGGCGATGGCCGCAATGCCCCGGTGGTCTATCTGGCCGGTGGCCCGGGTGGCTCTGGCTTTGGCACCGCGCTCGGCCCGCGCTGGCCGGTGTTCGACCGGGTCCGCCGCGAGACCGACGTGCTGCTGCTCGACCAACGTGGCACTGACTTCTCCGAGATGCCACCCGAATGCCCGCACGAGCAGAAGTTCGATGACGCCAAGCCGCTGCAGCGTGACGCGGCCCTGGTCGGAATAAAGGCCGCACTGGCCAGCTGCCTTGCTTTCTGGAAGGACGCCGGGGTTGATATGGGCGCCTACACCACCGCCGAGAGCGCCGACGACATCGAGTACCTGCGCAAGGCGATGGCGCTGCCCAAGTTGAGCTTGTGGGGCATGAGCTACGGCACACACCTGGCGCTGGCCACCGTGCGCCGGCATCCGGACAGTCTTGAGCGCGTTGTGTTGATGGGCAGCGAAGGCCCGGACGACACGCTCAAGCTACCGCTGGCTGGCGACGCCTTGTTGGCCGACTTGGCGGTCATCGCCAAGAAGGATGGCTTCGAGGATCTGCAGGGTTCGGCGCAGCGCGTGCTGGCCAAGCTGCGGCAGCAGCCGGGGCAGGGCAGCAGCCCGATGCATAAGGGCAGGAAGGTGACCATCGGCGAGTTCGATGCACAGATGGCGATCGCGATCGCACTTGGCCGCCGCTCCACCCAGCGCATGCTGCCGCTGGCGCTGCGCGAGGCCGAGGCAGGCAACTACGACCTGCTCGGTGGCATCGCCTTGATGGTGCGTGAAGGCCTGGGCGGCTGGCGCGCCATGCCGACGGCGATGGATGTGGCCTCCGGGCAGAGTCCGCAACGGCGCGCGCTGGCCGCAGCACAGGCACGCCAAAGCCTGCTCGGCGATGCCTTGAACTTCCCGTTCCCGGAGGCTGCTGATGGTCTGGGCATGCTGGATCTGGGTGAGGCCTTCCGTGCACCACTGCGTAGCGACGTGCCGGTGCTGTTCATCAGCGGCACGCTCGACGGCCGCACCCCGCATGCCAATGCCCAGGCGCTGCTGCCTGGCTTCAGCAAGGGCAAGGAACTGCTGGTGCGTAGCGCAAGCCATGACAACGAGATGTGGGTGGGCAACCCCGCCATCGCCGACAACATCGCCGGTTTCCTGGCCGGGCGTGGGCTGAGTGCGGAAGAGCTGGATGTGCCGCTGCCGGTGTTCATCACTGACCGGTCCGCGCTGTAGTTGAAGGGCCAAGCTGGGGTCAGGGTTGGGTTTCAAGGAAACCCGACGCTGGCCCCGGCTTTCGGATCTTTGTGGGAGCGGTGTAAACCGCGAAGCAAGCACATGATCAGATGCCATGGTGCAGATGTTCGAGCGACGTCGGCTTCGCGGCTTACGCCGCTCCCACAAATCCAATAGACCTGCTGCCGCATCTTTGGTTTCGCCAAGTTATTGATCGCGAAAGACTTCATAAATCTTCATACAGGCATCAGGTGTTTCATTCGCGGAAATGTTCGGCTGGGCGCTCTACCCATGGAGCACCCCGATGTCATTGCTGATCCGCTTTCCCTTGTTTGCCGCCCTGCTGCTGAGCACAGGCTCGGTCGTTGCCGCAGCGCCGCCCGTCAGCGATGACTGGATGCTCGCCGAACCTGCCACGCATGGCTTGGATGCCGCCCGCTTCAGCGCGCTGGATGCTGCCATCAACAGCGGCCAGGCGCCGGATACCACCAGCGTGCTGGTGGTGCACCGGGGCGCGCTGGTCCACGAGGCCTACTTCAACGGCGCCGAGCGCAGCACCCTGCACAACACCCGCTCGCTGACCAAAAGCGTGACTGCGATGCTGGTGGGCGCGGCCATCGACCGCGGCCTGATCAGCGGGGTCAACGCGCCAGTGCTGGGTTTCTTCCCGGAGCGGACGCCGGCCCATCCGGGCGCGTTCAAGAGTGCGATCACGGTCGAAGACCTGCTGACGATGAGCGCGCAGTGGGAATGCGACGACAACAATGAGTACTCCGCTGGTCACGAGGAGCGCATGTATGTCAGCGCCGACTGGACCGGCTTCGCCCTGGACCTGCCCGAGCGCGGCTATGCGTCGTGGAACAAGCGGCCGGCAGATAGTCCGTACGGGCGCGCCTTCGCCTACTGCACGGCCAACTCCTTCATGCTCGGTGCCATCGTCGAGCGGGTCAGCGGCATGCCATTGCAGCGCTTCGCCGCCGAGGTGCTGGAGCGGCCCTTGGGAATCGGGAAGTCGGTCTGGAACCGTTCGTCCGAAGGCGTCGGCATGGGCGGTGGCGGTACCGAGTACCGCAGCCGTGACCTGGCCAAGCTGGGCCAGCTGATCATCGATGGTGGGCGTTGGAAAGGTCAACAGGTGCTGCCTGCGGCCTGGACCCGGGCGATGACCGAGGTGCGCGCGCAGACCCCGTTCGATGCCGACTACGGCTACCAGATCTGGCGTTTTCCATTCACTGCGGGCGGCAAGCCGGTGCATGCCTGGGCGATGTCCGGCAATGGCGGCAATGCCGTGTTCGTGGTGCCGGAGAAGCAACTGGTGGTTGTGGTGACGCGCACCCGCTTCAACCAGCGCGGCATGCACCAGGAAACCCAGAAGCTGCTGCAGGACTACATTCTCAGCGCGCTACCGTAACCGCCTGGGCATCGGCTGGCAGCTGACCGGAGGCGATGATTCGTGCCCGGTCGGCGGCCACGGCTGCTTCCATCGACTGCAGCAGCGGGGTGAAACCGGAATCCTTGCGAAGCTCGGCAAACAACGGTGACACCCGCAGATAGCTGGCATTGCGGTAACCGGCGGTTACCGCCGCCTGCAATGCCATCAATGCGGCGTGCCGGTCGCCTGCCAGATCCGCCATCAAGCCGGCCTCGATCCCATCGAAGGGGTCGCTGCCTTGTGCAAGCCCGGCCTGCAAGGCGGCCGAACGCGCCAGCAGTTCCTCTGCAGCCGGCTTGGGCTCGGCGCCGGTGATCCAGGCGAGGGTGGTTGGCAGGCTGGCCTGTGGCCGCAGTGCCCGCGCACCTTGCACCGCAGTTTGCGCGGCAGCGATGTCGCCCCGCTGCAGTGCCAGCTCCGTGGCCAGCAGATGCAACGAGGCATGTTCGGTACGGCGGGCGAAGGCCTCATCCAGCGCTGCCTGCGCTTCGCCGGGGCGGCCGTGCTCGTAAAGGAAGGTAGGCCAGGCGATGTTGGAGAACACGTTGTCCGGATACAGCTGGAAGCTGCGCCGGTAACGCGCCTCCGCTGCTGCGGAATAGCCCAGCAGATCGAGATTGGACGCGACCTGCAGTTCCCAGAAGCGCACGCGCTCGGGTGCGCGTACGGCCAGATTTGCAGCCAATGCATCACTCAAGCGACCTTGGCGCGCGTACAGATAGGCCGCCGAGGCGCGGCTGGCATCAGCGCTCGGGTCCAGTTGCACTGCACGCTCATAGGCGGCCAACGCTGCTTCAACCTCGCCACGGCAATCGTGGGCATAGCCCAGCGCCGCATGCGCAGCCGCCAGCTTCGGCTGGCGCGCGATCACCGCCTGCGCCAAACCCAGTGCCTGCTCGGTGTCCTCGTTGCTGCCGTTGTACAGGCAGGCGCGCGCAGCCTGTGCTCGCGCAATGCCGAGCTGTGCCCGCACATCATCGGGAGCTTCCTGCAGACGTTGGCGATAAAGGGCGAGGGCGCGCTCGTTGTTATCGCGCTGGCCGATGCCTGCATAGTAGTCCGCGCGCTGCAGTAGCGGCGAGGTGGTTGCAGCATCCGGGGCTGGCCATTGCCAGTAGAGAACACCAACTGCGATCAGCAGCAGCGCAGTCGTTGCGAGAATGATCCAGCGGCGGTTGGGGCCTGGCAACGAAGCAACTGCAGCCGCCGCTTCCTCAATAACGGGCTCGCTGCACAGCTGGTAGCCCTTGCCGCGCACCGAGCGCAGATAACGCGCCTGCCGGCCGTCATCACCCAAGGCTTGGCGGAGTAGGCGCACGCGTTGGGTCACGGTTTCTTCATTGACGATTGCCGGTGCCCAGATGTTGGCGATCAATGCATCAAAGCCGACCACCTGGGTGCCCCGGGTCAACAGGTAATGCAGCAGGCGAAAGCTGAGCCCGGTGACATCCAGCACTTGGCCATCGTCACGTACTACACGCTGCCGCGCTACATCAATGCGCAGGTCATCCAGGCGGTAGTGTTGGGGCGCGTTGGCGGGTGAATCAGACATGGGGGAGCGGCAGGCTGTTGCCATGCTTGCCTGGGTGGCGTAGCCCGACAGTGGTACTGATGATCCGTCCTGTGCGGTGGAAACAGCTGGTTGGGCAGGCGATTTCTTTACGCCATAGGGAAAAGCGTACTCCCACAGCTGCCAAGGGTGACGGCAGGTGGGTGTTGAGCGCAGCGGGAAGCGGGGCGGTGGGGGCATCCATGACCGCCAAGGTTAGCAGGCGGAACCAGGCTGGGTTGACTCGCTGCTTGGGTTGAGGATCCGGAAGGAGTGCCTGCCTGTGTCGGCGCAAAGTTTGTGTGCTTGCACGCTGCAGGTTGGGGGCCCTGCGTGCCAGGCAAAGCGTGTTGATCCGAAGTTGCTATCGCCGATGTCGAACGCCAGGGTTTGCGCGAGGAGGACGCAGCTCGCTGCTAAAGCCGGAAACCTGGGGGGGTTTTTAGGACACAGGGCAATCAGCTTCTCAACTGCGTAACGCAGGGTAGATGGAATTCGTGATCTCGTGTTTCTGCTTTCAAGCATGAACTCTCTTGGGCAGAACGGCTCATGATCGTTCGCCTGCCGGTGGTCCCGGACCAAGGCACGCGGTCGATATGTGCGTGTCGTCAGATGACCGGTTCACTCTTTGAAAAGCGCTGTTTTCATGGGAGTGACGTGCAGGTTTTCATTGACGTGTGACATGTGGTGGGGTCGCCCTCAGCAATGAACGTAGTCAATGCATGGCGCCGGAATCGATCGTAGTTTCATTGGTGGAACTATCGAGTCGAGAGAATTTTTGTTACGGATTTATGCTGAATACGTTGCGCTAATCCCGGTGGCGCGATACGCCGCGTATTCACGCAATTGAATGTCAGCAAATTGACGTTGCCATCACTGCGCCCAATGCAACTCTCGCCGGGCATTCAGGCTCATCGATCTTGGGGACGAGGTGTGACTGTCAAATGACGGGCGCTTCGGGCTGTGGTTCGTTCATGACGTGTTGGCGCTGGCGCATCACCGCGATGTGCTGCGAATTCCTTCGTGTGGTGGAAGTTCTGGAGAGATGCGATGTCGCAGTTGCTTGTGGCAGGTGCTGCGCGACAGCCAGATGGCGCTGCTCGCCGTTGGGTCAGGCACTTTCTCGGTCCGATGCTCCTGCTGTTGCTGCTGGGCTGGATGCCGTTGGCGGCTGCTGCAAACCTGGAAATCGTCAGTCTCTCTGAAGCCGTCGATCCGATTCCGGCCGGCGGCGTGATCGACTACAAATTGACCATTCATAACGGCGGCCCGGAAGGCGTGCCGGACGCGATTGCTGCCTTTGATATCCCGGTGGGGACAAGCGCAATCAATCTGCCTGCTTACTGCAGCGTTGATCCTGTCGTCAGTACGCGTGTGGTCTGCTTCATTCCGCAGCCGCTCGACAACGATGATTCTTTTTCCATTGATCTGCAGGTGAGCACCGCAGGCTTGGGGCCCTCCACCATCGACATCACTGCTGCCATCGGTCGTCAGCCGGCGCCAGCTGCCAGCACTCCGCTTGGCAGCCTGCCCGCGAATGATCCGTTCTTTGCCGGTGACTCCAACGTCAACGACAACCGGGCAACGCAGAACACCACCTTGATACAGGCCGGTGATCTGGGCTTGACCAAGACGGCTACACCCGACCCGGTAGTGGCCGGTGCTGAAGTTACCTACACCATCACCGTCACCAACAGCGGGCCCAGCATCTCGACCAATTTCAATGTCGCCGACACCTTGCCGAGCGGCGTCAGCTTTGTGCCCGGTAGCGCACAGAGTGTGACCGGCAACTGGAATTTTGCCAGTCAGAACGGTACCCACGCAGGCGCGCTCGGCGTAGGCCAGAGCGCAAGCTATACATTCAGGGGCAAGGTCGAGGTTGCCAGCGGCAGTGTGGTGAATACCGCGACGGTCAATGCAGTGGGCACGCCTGATCCGAATCCAGGCAACAACAGTGATGATGTTGCCGTAACCATTGCAGCTGGCGCCGATCTGGCAATCGGCAAGACCGCGTCACCCGTTCCGGCGTTGCCGGGGGAGTTGATCACCTTCACCGTTACCGTGACCAACAACGGGCCCAGTCCTGCCGAAGGCGTGACCTGGAGCGACCCGATGCCGGCCGGGTTCCTGATCGAAAGTACAAGCAACGCTGCAGGGTGGAATTGCGCCACTAACGGCGCGGCCACGGCGCACGGTTGTTCCTTGCCGGGGACGCTGGCGGTTGGCGCCAGCGCAACCTTCACGATTGTCGCCCGCGTGCCGCTGACTGGCCCTGGCAGCGGTGGTCAAGTTGTAAATACCGCGACGGTCAACGGCAGCCTGCCTGATCCGAACACCAGCAACAATGAGGGCACCGCCAATTTCACTGTGTTGCCCAATGGCGCAGACCTGAGCCTGAGCAAGAGCAAGGCGCCGCAGCTGGTGCCCACCTGGCCGGGCCCTGGAGCAGCGCCCCCGGCCGATAGCGGCTACATCATCACCTCTACCATCAATGTGAAAAATGAGGGCCCGGCGGAGGCGACCAGCGGTGTGCAGGTGGTCGATGTATTGGCTGCAGGTGAAGAATACTTTCCTTCCAACACCGCGCCTTGGACCTGCACGGCCACAGCCTATGCGCCTCCTCCTGCGCGTCAGACCGTGACCTGTGACTTCGATGGCCCGTATCCGCTGGTGATGGGGCAGAGCGCGGCAACACTGAAGCTGCTGAGCTTCGCCCACCCCGAGGCTGAAGGCTCCACGTTGACCAACAACGCCTGCACCGGGGGAAGCGGCGGCTCGATAGGACCGGGCACTGGCAGTGGTCTGGGCGATCCAAATGGCAGTAACAACTGCAACGATGCCGGCATCATGCCTTCGCCGCTGCGTGCGGACCTGAGTGTGAGCAAGCGCACCAACGGCCCGGGGGATGCCGACAACACCCTGCCGATCGGCTACACCGGCATGAGTTACACCATCACTGTGCGTAATGCCGGCCCGGATGCTACCCGCGGTGTGGTGATCGAGGACACGTTGCCGGGTTTCCTGCAGGGCCGTACGCAGGCTACTGCGGTGGCTCCGCTGGGCTGGAACTGCTCGCCGGTGAGTGCGTCCGGAACCTTGCACTGCGAATCCGGAAACACACAGCTGCTGGCGAATACGCCGGTAGACATCGTAGTGAATCTGACCGGCCCGTTGGCCGACAGCGCGTCCAAACCAGCAGCAAACTGCGGTTCAGTGCTCGCACCGCCAGGTGCGTGGTGCAACACCGCCGGTGCTGGTATCGATCCATCGGTGCCGGGCGCAGCCGGCGAGATCGATCCGGGCAACAACACCGGCTCGGACTTTGTGCGGGTACCGCGCGTATCCAATGTGAAGACCGAGGCCAAGAACATCACCTCCGGTGACCCGGGTGAGGTTGGCATCGATACAACCTACCGTATTGAATACCGCAATGAAGGCCCGTCGCTGGCACCTGGTGTTGTGTTCCGCGACGTGATCAATCTGCGGGCGGATGATCCTGGCTTTACCCTGGTGAACGACACCCGTAGTGGTAGTGGCACGGCGCTCTGCGTTCCCACGACCACTGGCGGGGTGACGCTGTCATCGGGTAGTGGTGGCTTGCAGAACGTCTCCTCCAGAGGGGCCGCGGCAGGCACGCTGGTACTGACCTGCACACCGTTGGATATGCCCGGCGGCCAGCAGGAGGCCCTGACGGTTGTGATCCGGCCCTTGGATGAACCCGTTGCTGGTGGCCCATTGCGTGTGTATACCAACACCGCAGGTTTCTTCTTTGACATCAATCGTGATGGCGTCTCAGACCCAAGCGGTGGATCGGATTCCAATGGCGAGTACGAGTACAACAGCATCGCCACACTCGCAGACGATGAGAAGTCGGCCACGTTGACAGTGGGCGAAGGTGCGATCGACCTGGTGGTGAACAAGGACGACACCGGCTTTGTCGGCGGCGTTGACCCCTTGCCCTACGATCCCAACGACCCGACCGCAAATTTCATCACCTATCGGGTGACCGTGCAGAATCTGGGGCCGTCGGTTGCCAGTAGCGTGAATATCACTGACACCATCACCCCCGAAGCGAACAAGACGCTGTTCTTCGTGGGTAGCTCGCCTTCTACCAGCGGACCATTCGGGGCCGCCCGATGCCCGGTGACAGCAGGCAACAACCCGACTACAGGTAGTCCACTGACGGTGAAGTGCGGCGTACCGGGTGCAGGCTTCCCAGGCAATGAGACTGATGGGGTGATCAACGCTGGCGCTACCTCCACGTTGTATCTGCGCTACCAATACTCCTCGCAGCCAGGTGCCGGCGGCGACACGATAAACAACGTGGCTGTGGCAAGCGGTGCCGAGCCGGAAGTGAACCTGAGCAACAACACCGAGGGCGAAACCACCGCCATCCGAAGCAAGGTAGACCTTGCGATCAGCAAGCGGGCCGTATCCAGGCTCACCCCGCCCAATCCTGTTCCTGGCAGCGCGCTGCCGCCGGTGTTGGCGTCGGTGTCGATCCGCGAGCCGTTCTTCTGGGTGTTCGATGTGGAGAACAACGGCCCCGGCAACAGTTTGTCGCGTGATCGTACCGGTACCAGTCCATTGAATGGCACCGGCACCGTGATTACCGATACGCTGCCGCCGGACATGGTGGTAACCGGGACGCCAATCACCTGGCGGAAAGTCGGCCCGGATATTGCGACCCTGCCTGACGATCAACCCAACGGTACCGGCAACTGCAGCCAGAGCGGGCAGAACGTCATCTGCAATGTGGGCGACGTGACCTCCGAGGGGGCAAATCATGGCCGCGTGCGGGTGATCATCCCGGTGCGCTGGGATGTGCTGCCACCCGGTGGCAATGCGATCAACACGGTGGCAGTGGGCACCGAGCAGGTGGACACCAACGCGGCCAACAACACCGCCACCGCCCCGATCAATGTCACCGCATCCACATTGACCGGCACCGTATTCCAGGACCGCGACCGCAGTGGCAGCAATGGTGGTGTTCCGCAGGCCGCCGGGGTGGAGCCGCGTATCGGCAACGTCGCGCTGGCGCTGACCGGCACCGACGAATATGGCAACGCGGTCAGCCTCAGCACCAGCACCGATGCCAATGGCGACTACAGCTTCGGCAATCTCTCGCCTTCCAATGCAAGCGGCTACAGCATCTTGCAGACACAGCCGCCGGGCTTTGCCAATGGTCCGGTGGACCCGCCAAGCAGCGGGCCGGAGGCGCCTTCATTTGGCGGCGTGTATGCCGCAGGTGCGCCGAATTCCAGCTACAGCGCGATTGTGGTGCCGGCAGACAGCAGTGGTGTGCGCTACAACTTCCCCGAGTTGATCAACGCCCGACTGGCCGGCTTTGTCTATGTGGATGCCGACTTCAACAATCTGCGTACCGTCGGCAGTGACCCGCCGATTGCTGGCGCAACGGTAGAGCTGCTTGATGCTGCTACCTCGGCCGTACTGCAGACCACCACCACCGATGCGACGGGCGCCTATCAGTTCATCGGCCTGGATCCCGGTCGCATCTACACCCTGCGCGAACCACTGCCGACAGGCATGTACCGCAACCGGCCGACGGCAGTAAATCCGGGCACGATCAACGGTGCGGCATGCACCAGCGGCTGCATCCCTGGAACCGCGGTGGCGGGCGATCCCAACACCACCGACCGCATCAGCCAGATCAATCTCAGCCTGGGCATCGGTGCCAGTGAAGGCCTGAATTTCAACTTCGGTGAGGAGCCGATTGGTGCTTCACTGGCAGGCAAGGTGTGGTTGGATGCCAATAACAACGGCCTCATCGACAATGGCGAGACCGGTATTGCTGGGGTGGATATCCAGCTCAACGGAACCGACCTCGACAGCCGGACAGTGGCGTTGAGCCAGCAGACCGACGCCAATGGTGCGTATCGGTTCGCTGGCTTGTTGCCGGGCACCTATACCGTCACCGAGCCCGATCAGCCTGCTGGTACCCGCAATGGCATCACCGTGCCCGGCAGTACCGGTGGCACCGCCACTGCGGTGAGTGTGACTCCCTCGGTCATCAGCGGCATCGTATTGGCCGTGGACCAGACCAGCACCGGTAACAACTTTGGTGAAATAGCCAGTTCGTCGATTGCCGGTCGCGTGTACTACGACAACAACAAGAACGGCATCATCGATGCTGGCGAGTCCGGCATTGCCAACGTGACCTTGCAGCTCACTGGTAACGATGATCTGCCCAACGTGCGGGCGGTAGTGCCGCCACGCAGCGTCGTCACCGATGCCAACGGTGCCTATCTGTTCGACAATCTGCGCCCGGGCACCTATACGGTGACCGAGCCCAACCAACCACCGGATACCACCAACGGCATCACCACGCCGGGTACCGTCAATGGTGCGCCGATGGGCGTTGCTACGCCGGTGAGCACGGTGCCATCGGCGATCAGTGCGATCACCTTGACGCTGGGCCAGATCTCCATCGAGCAGAACTTCGGCGAGGTTGCCGATACCCCGGATCTGGTGGTCAGCAAGAGCGCCGATCCAGTCCGCTTCACCGTCAACAACGCGGCCACGTATACGGTACGGGTACGCAACATCGGGCCGCAGCCAAGCGTTGGCAGCTACCAGGTGGACGATCGCCTGCCCACCGGCGTGACCCTGGCGGCAACGCCCACGGGCAACGCCTGGAGTTGCTCCGGTGCACCCGGTGCCGACCGTTTCAGCTGCACCAGCAATACCGTACTGGCCAGTGGCGCCACTTCGCCCGATGCAATCACGGTGAGTGTGGCGGTGAGCGCTGCAGCTGCAGCGGCGTCGCCAATCCATAACGCGGTGATCGTGCGTGGTGGTGGCGAAGATGCCGACCATGCGCCGTCGGTGGCCGAGCAGGGCGCTTTTGATGGTGATGTGACCAAGCTGCCGGTCTGTGACCCGGCAATCACCCAGAACGCCTGCCAGTTGATGACCCAGGTGCAGGACGCTGCATCGCTGTCCGGCACGGTCTGGTTTGACATTGGCAGTGACGATGCGCTGCTTGATGCCGGTGATATACGCCTGCAGAACTGGACTGTGGAGCTGTTCGACCCGGCCAGCAACAAGGTTATCCGTACCGCCGCCACCGGCGCCGATGGCAGCTACCGATTCAATGACCTGCTGCCGGGCACGCGCTTCGATGTGCGTTTCCGGCACCCGCAGAGCGGCGTGTTGTGGGGCTTCCCGGTGACCGGCGAAACCGCCGCCGGGCCGCCCGCGCCCTGCGACTCGAGTACCGCGATAGCCAATGGCACCAGCAGCACCTGCCGCATCGACAGCGACAGCATCACCCAGTTGGAAGTGGTGCTGCGCGCGGGCCAGAACCTGCCACAGCAGAGCCTACCGGTGGACCCGAGTGGTCTGGTCTATGACGCGGTGACACGCAACCCGGTGCAGGGCGCGATCGTGACCCTGGCGCCGGTAGGCATGTGTGCCAGCTACGACCCGGCCACCGGCGTGCTCAATGGCGGGCAGGGCGGCTACAGCATCAGTGGCGACCAGATCTCGATGACGGTCGGCAGCGATGGCTACTACCAGTTCCTGCTGGGGCCGGCCGCGCCCAGCCGCTGCGAGTTCCAGCTGACGGTGACGCCGCCGGCCGGCTATACCTTCCGCTCGGCGCTGATTCCGGCGCAGACCAGCAGTCTGTCGCCGCCAGGGACCTCGGGCACCACGTTCAAGGTGCAGCCGCAGGCGACCGCGCCGACCGCACCGGTGGGCACCGGTACCCAATATTTCCTGGGCTTGTTTGCTGGCTCGGCTACGGCAAATGTCGTCCACAATCACCTGCCACTGGATCCGGCGGTTGCGCCGGGCTTGGTAATCAGCAAGACCGGTGACAAGCAGGTGGTCGAGGTGGGTGACACGATGATGTACACCATCAGCATCCGCCAGACCGCTGGCGAACCGCTGCAGACGGTGAACGTCATCGACAACCTGCCACCTGGCTTCACCTACATCAACGGCACGGCGCGGGTGGACGGTGGCGGCATTGCCGATCCGTTCGGCAAACCCGGTCCGCGCCTGGTGTTCAACGTCGGCAGCATCCGCCAGGGCCAGCAGAAGCTGCTGACCTACCGCGTGCGGATCGGCGTGGGCGCGATGCAGGGCGACGGCATCAACCGCGCGCAGGCGCATGGCTGCTCCACCGAAGGCGGCTGCGTCGACCCGGGCACCTTGTATCCCTACCCGGGCGGAGTGACCTCCAACCCGGCGCAGTACCGCGTGCGCGTCACCGGTGGCGTGTTCACCGACGAGGCCTGCGTGCTCGGCAAGATCTTCGTGGACAGCAACAACAACCACGTGCAGGACCGCGAGGAGCTGGGCATTCCGGGTGTGCGCTTCTACTTCAACGATGGCACATGGATGGTGTCCGACTCGGAAGGCAAGTACAGCTACTGCGGCTTGCCGCCGAAGAGCCACACCCTGAAGGTGGATGCCAGCACCTTGCCGCGCGGCGCGCGTCTGACCACCAGCAGCAACCGCAACCTCGGTGATGCTGACAGCCTCTTCATCGATCTGAAGAACGGTGAGCTGCACCGTGCCGACTTCATCGAAGGCAGTGGTTCCAACGAAGTGCTGGAGCAGGTCAAGGCACGGCGTACCCAGGGCGAAATCGGTGCGCCGGAAACGGAACTGCCGGGCCTGCCACTGAGCTTCCAGGCGCAGCCCTTGCGTGCACCTATCGGCGCTACCGATTCGGCAAACCAGATGCCGGGCATCGTCGCCCCGCGTGGCACCGTGCGGCCGGAACCGGCGCAGCGTGGTGTGGGTATTGCGGCTGAGCAGTCCGGCGGCATGGCGGTTGCCGCCAGCAGCGATGGCAGCCTGCCGACAGCGCCGGTTGCTGCCAGTGCGCAGGTTGGCCCCAGCGCAGGAGATATCGCGACGCTGGGAGACAGCCATCGTTTCGACGGTGCACTGAGCTCCAGCCCGATTGCCAATCCGCAGTCGCTGGGTTCAACCGATGCGCCGCCGCAGGCGATCAACCTGCAGTCCGGAGCGGTCGACTACAGCGTCAATGCTGATGTGGACACGCTGCGGGTGGATGTAGACCGCGACGGTGTGCCGGCCGATGGCCAGTCGCCGATGCATGTGCGGGTGCAGCTGCTAGGCGCCGATGGCAAGCTGCTGCCGGGCAAGCGCTTCGCCACCATCGAGTACAGCGGTGGCCGGGTACGCTTGATCGGCGGCCGTACCGACGAGCTTGGGCCGGGTCGTCTGGATGCCGACCGTGGCACGCCGGGCATCCAGTTGCCGGTGGAAAACGGCAGCGCCGAGTTCGATCTGTTGGCACCGGACGTGCCACAGGACGTACTGGTGCGCATCACCTCGGGAGGTGTCGCCGCCGAGAACACGGTCAGCTTCCTGCCGGAGATGCGCGAGTTGCTGGCGACCGGTCTGGTCGAAGGCATCGTCAACTTCCGCAACGGCGCCAGCTTGGATACGGCCCGCCGTGATGATGGCTTTGACCGCGATATCCGCCGCTGGGAGCGCAGCTTCAATAGTGGCAAGGCCAATGCCGCCGCACGCACCGCCTTCTTCGTGAAGGGCAAGATCAAGGGCGAGTACCTACTCACCGCCGCCTACGACTCGGACAAGGAAGTACGTGGCCGGCTGCTGCGCGACATCCAGCCGGAAGAGTTCTATCCGGTGTATGGCGACTCCTCGCTGCGTGGCTTCGATGCACGCTCGGCCGAGCGGCTGTACGTGCGCATCGACAAGAACCGCAGCTACATGATGTACGGCGACTTCCAGACCGGCGACACGCTGACCACCCAGACCGGTATCAGTGCCAGCGGCAAGGCGGTGATGCGCAGCTTGGGCACCTACAACCGCACTGCGACTGGCTTCGGCTGGCACTTCGAGGGCAAGCGTGTGCGCGGCAATGTGTTCGCCATGGAAGATTCGCTGCGCCAGGTGATCGATGAGTTCCCCAGCCAGGGCAGCGGCCCGTACGCACTGCGTAACAGCGCGGTGCTGGAAGGCAGTGAGCGGGTGGAAGTGATTACCCGCGACCGCAACCAGCCCAGCCGCATCATCAGTGTGCGTGGTTTGGGGCGGCTGATTGACTACAGCTTCGAGCCGTTCTCCGGGCGCATCCTGCTCAACAGCTTCCTGCCCGCATTCGACAGCGAGTTGAACCCGATCTCGCTGCGGGTGACCTACGAGCTGGACCAGGGCACGGAGAAGTTCTGGGTGTACGGCGTTGACGCGCAGTTCCGCGTCAACAAGTACATCGAGGCCGGCGGTTCCTATGTGAGCGATGAAAATCCGTTCGCACCGTTCAAGATGGGCAGCGCCAACTTGGGCTTCCGTTTCGGCCCCAACACCTGGATGGTGCTGGAAGCAGCGCGTACCGAAAGCGAGATCAACACCAACTCGATCAACCAGTACGCAACGCCTGGGTTGCAGAACCTCAGCGGCGACATCAGCGGCAATGCTTACCGGCTTGAGTTCGCCCACGACGGCAAGGCCTTCGATGCGCGCTTGTTTGCCGGCCGCAGTGACCCCGCGTTCAACAACCCGTCCTCGCCGCTGTACGGCGGGCGTGGCGAATACGATGTGCAGTTGAACTGGAGGGTCAATCCGCGCTTCCAGGTGTACGTAGAGGCAATGCGCAGCGAGGACCGCAATCCAGACGGCGGCGACCGCGATGCGGGCGGTGCAGGCGTACGCATCGACGCCACCAAGCGGCTGACGCTGGACCTGGGCGTGCGCAGCATCCGCGAAACCATTGGTGCCTACTCGCCGTGGTCGACGCTGCCGCCGTTCGGCGGTACCGGCGGGCTCAGTGGCGGCTTTGCCACTGGATCGGCGGGCGGGGCGCTGGGCTACGGCCAGCAACCGCTGGATCCGCTTACCGGCCTGCCGATCATCCGTAGCGGCGGCACCGTGCCCACCAGCAGCCTGCCGATCGGCACCAAGCTGGAATCGGACAGCGTGCATGTCGGCGCCGGCTATAAAGTCACCGACAAGCTGGTGCTGGGCGGCGAGTACGAGCAGGACGTCAATGGCGAGGACCGCAACCGGGTGGCCCTGGGTGCCGACTACCAGCTGCGCGAGCGTAACCGGCTGTACGGCCGCTACGAGAAGCAGACTGGTCTGACCAGCGCGTATGGCATCACTACTACTGATCGCGAAAGTGATGCACTGGTGTTCGGCGTGGACAGCACTTACCTCAAGGACACCCAAGTGTTCAGCGAGTACCGCCTGCGTGACGCCATTGCTGGCCGTGATGTGCAGATGGCATCGGGCATCCGCAACGACTGGAGCGTGCGCGAAGGCCTGCGCCTGAGCACTGCCGCCGAGCACGTCAAGATCTACGACGGCGACACCGGCGATTCCACCGCGTTGGCACTGGGCCTGGACTACAGCGCCAACCCGCTGTGGCGTGGTGCCATGCGCCTGGAGTACCGCATCTCCGGCGATGTAGACAGCACGCCTGCCACCAACGAGGCGTTCAACACCACGCTGTTCCAGCTGATGTGGGCACGCAAGCTCAACCGTGACTGGACGTTGCTTGCGCGCAACTACCTGCTTGCCACCGACTACAAGTCGCGTGGAGACGTGATGCAGGACCGCTTCCAGCTCGGTGTCGCCTACCGCGACACCGACAGGAACCGTGTCAATGCACTGGCCCGTTATGAGTACAAGCTGGAGTCGGACAAGAGTGGCATGAGTATCGACGGCGCCTTGCAGCAGGATGTTGGTCAAGACATCCGAACTGCGGCGCACATCGTCTCCACCCACGCCGACTGGCATCCGTCGCGGCCGTGGTGGCTGACGGGCCGCATAGCTGCCAAATGGCAGAAGGACCGTTTCGCCTACAACGATGGTAGTCGTGTTGAAGACAGCTTCCGCGGCGTGCTGTTGTCGGGCCGTATCGTGTACGACATCACCGAGAACTGGGATGTCGGCGTGCTCGGCACCACCTTCCGCGGCGACTACGGCAGCAACCAGTACGCCTACGGCATGGAAATAGGGCGCCTGCTGCGGCAGAACCTGTGGCTGTCGGCGGGCTACAACTTCGTTGGGTTCGAGGCCGACCGGGATCTGGCCGGTTACGAGTACACCGACGAAGGCGCCTTCATCCGTCTGCGTTTCAAATTCGACGAAGATCTTTTCCGTCGCGACGACAACCGCTATCGCAAGCCGGCGCAGCCTTGAGGACCCCGACATGACACCTCGTCGTACGCGACTGATCATTGCACTACTGCTGGACGCGGCCTGCGTTTCGCCGTTGTGGGCGCAACAAACTGGGGCCGGGCAACGGACTGAATTGTTGCCGCAGAAAGCACGCATCACCGACGAGGCGCTGTACGCAGATCATTCGCGCTACCAGGCCACCCAGGACCGGATCCAGGCGCTCAATGACGGTGGTCGTCCGGTGCGCGATTACCACCTGTCCAAGGCGCAGTGCTGGCTGGACGTGTCCTTCCACGAGTACAGCCGCAACGATCGCAGCGACTTCCCGCAGTTGGCACTGGACGAGTCGGTCAAGCTGATCGACGGCATGGAGCGGGGCGTGTCACCGATGCCGACGGATACCCCGTTGGTGAATGACGCACGCTACCTACGCGAGGACCTATGGAAGCGTTTACGCGTAATCCACGGAACACCCGGGTTTGAATGTGCGCAGCAGGCGGTAGCTTGTGGCGAAGTGGAGCTGGTGCACGCCGGCAACGAGTTCAACCAGCAGCAATGGCGGCATTCAAAGCCATACATCCAGATCGCCGAAGACCTGACCAACGACGCCGAAGCGCTGGCGCGCCAGTGTGGCGTGGAACCGATGGTTATCCCGCCGCAGGAAGCGGTGCTTACCGCCAACGTGCTGTTTGATTTCGACAAGGACACCCAACGGCATATCCGCCCGGAATCGTTGCGTGCGCTGGATGAGGCACTGCGCCGCGCCAGCGAAGAGAAGCGGCAGATTACCGGCGTGCAGTTGATCGGCCACGCCGACCGCCTGCGAGGTCCAACGAATCAATACAACCAAGGCCTGTCCGAACGCCGCGCCCAGACCGTGCGTCAGTACCTGATCGGAAAAGGGATCGCTGCGGACTCGATCAAGTACGAGTGGCGTGGTGACAGCGAACAGGTACAGGCTTGTGACGGCATGAGCGGGGCGAAGTTGCGGGAGTGCCTGCTGCCGAACCGTCGGGTGGAGGTCAAATTCACCGCGAAGCGATGAAATCGGCTTTGCGGCTTCCTCCCACGCAACGGCCAACCGGCAGGCTTTTGCTCACGGTAGTGCCGAGCCATGCTCGGCAGAGGCACTACACGTACAGCACCAGCCATCGCGCGAGCCACCGACAACTACTTCATTGCCGGCAACGTAACCTCACGGCCATAGACAGCATCCACGATGGCTTCCAGAAAAGCATTGGTTGGAATGCGCTCACCATTGGTCGAGTAAGCGATAGATACCCCATCTTTCGGGTTGTAGATGACCCGTGAATGAGATCCAAGCACGTCTCCGCCGTGGCCAAGAAAGCGATCCTCCCCGTACGTAAATTCCGCAAGACCCATGCCCCAGCCCTTGCCCACGATCGGCTGCATCTGCTCCACGGTATCCTTGCGAATAATCCTGTACTGAAGCAGGCTGGTGATCAGTGTGTTCAGATCCCGCGTGGTACTGGCGATATCACCAACACCGATCACATTGGAGTAGTCGACATCCTTGATTTCCCCCCACTGGCCCGTAAACGCATAGGACTTGAAGGTATTGGTGGGATGAGAATTTATCGATGCGAAATTTTTGAGACCCAGCGGGGCTGCAATCTCCTGAGCGACGATCTCGTGATAGTCGCGCCCATGGACTTTCTCAAGGATCATCCTCAGCAGGAAGTATGCGGAGTTGGAGTACGCAACGCGTTCACCGGGCTCAAACGTTGCGCCCTGCCTCTTGATCTCCTGCAGGATCTCGCTCTCGCTAACGGGGTCGACCACCCAGAGCGAACCATTCTTTATCCCGAAATTCCCCAGCCCGCTTGAGTGCTCCAGCAGGTTTCTGATGGTTATTTTCTGCGCAGACGGCATATCAGGATAGAAGTCGGACAAGCTGTCATCCAGACTCAGGCGCCCGTCCTCTATCAGCTTGAACGCCAGAATCGCCGTCACCATCTTGGTTACGGATGCGACCTGGTATTTGCTGTTCTCATCATGTGCAACACCAGCCAGATTCTGCTGGCCGAAGCTCCTGGCATAGACCTCGCGGCCGTCCTTGAAAATGGACACACTGCCGATGCCACCATTGTTGTCTTCGACATGGCTGAAGAGGCCATCAAGCTTTTCCTCATGCACTGCTTGTGACGACACCGGTTCCGAATGCACCACCTGCGCAAGCGCGAAAGCCGGAAGAAACAACAAGGCAGCCAATATCTTCATATCGCTCGCTTTGATTCAGTGATTAAGTTGCGCATGTGCTGGTGAATGAAATACAAGCGCTGGCTTGAGTCAGGGCTGCCACATCTTCCAGTTGCTACATCACGTTGCCGAAGCAGGGCGCACGCGGCGGAGCAGCCATGTCACGGCCGGCCACAACGCCAGCCGGCTGACTGCACCGATCAGCATCGGCACGCAAGCCACCAGCGCCGGTAGTACTGGACCGAAGACGAAGGTCATCCCCATGACGAAGCCGAACAGGTACTCTGCCCGGTAGGCCGGGAACAACACAGCAGCCACCAGCAGCGCCATCATTACCTGCGTTGCCGCCGCTTCGCCGCTGGTTACGAAGGCTACTGACAGCGCGACCCCTCCCAGCAAAGCCCCGAGGAAGCCGACAATGGCTGGAAGGAGCGCACCCGACCGTTTGCGCGTTCGCCGAGTAACGACCCAGCCCGCCAATGCGCCCAACAGCGGCATCACCAGCAGCGCCCACACATTGGAGATTGCCGGCAGGCTCGCATCATTGAGCAGGTGGTGGCGCAGAATGCCGCCGTGAGTGTGTTCCCAGAATAACTGCATGAGTGCGGTGGCCATGCCAAGGGCCACGGCAAAGGGAAGCAGCCATCGGAGCTTCTGTGTCGTCATGATCAAATCCCTATGAAGGGAGTCCGGATTGTGATGACGACAGGATAGGAAGGACGTATGCAGCACGCAATGTGACTGGCGACACCATGACCAACGGCGGTAGTGGTTGCAGCGAGACCTGCCGTTCACTCCTCTGGACTGCCACGGAGGTCGGATGGTTCTGCTGTCTTCTTCCGGCTAGAACACACGGGTAGTTGAGGCCAACGCGCCGACCCGTGTTCGGCACTTGAATGATGCATTCGCCAGCATGGCCATCATGCATAACCGAAGGGTTGTCTCACGCGATAGTTCATGCAGCCATATCCGCCAGCACCACACAGGCAATGCGCCCGGCTTTCACCAGGCGCATCACCACGTAACTCAAGCAAGCAGCAACGCGCCGCTCAGGTTGCCGGCGTCTTGCGCTTCCCACTCCATGACTTGCTGACGATCATCCAGTTGCCATCGATCTTCGCCAACGCCAGATAGTCCGAGCCGTCCCATGTCGGATAGTCGAGCGTGAGCTTGACCACGGCCGCGCTGTCCGTCACATCCAGGATCTGGTATTGGCGATGACGTTGCGCCTCATCTGGGGCAGGCTTGCCGGTAAAGCCCTTGGCCCATTCCTCGGTGGTTTCCGTGACAACGGCGCCGCGGGTCGATGAATACCCTAGTACCATGCCGTCTTTCCTGAGTACTCCGGTGAGCAGGTTGGCGTCGCCGGCCTCGAAGCCGCGCAGCAGAGTTTGCATGGCGCGATCAACTTCGGCACGTTCGTTGCTCTGTGCCATCAGCGAGGTGGGGAGCAGAAGCAGGGCTGCTGCGAGAACAGTGGATCGGATCGATGTGTTCATTGGTGTCCTGGGTTTGGTTGGGTGGTTCATCTAGCGGGAAATGGACGGTGGTTGGGATGCGTTCTCGCTTCTCAATCCCTCCTGACCTGGCTGGTTTGCGGATTGGGGAGCTTGCGCAGCGCTTCGACCACGGCTGCAGCCAGCGGCGCCGCTGACCGATAGTTCTGGCCTGTCATCACCCGGCCGTCGACTTCGATATAGGGGTCGTGACTGTCCACGACATTGAACAGGCCGCCACGCGACTGCACCGCTTGCCGCATCTGGAACGGGAACTCCTTGAAGTAGGCGGCGCTGCGGTCTTCGTGCTCTTCGGGGTAGCCGGTGATGCGCTTGCCGGCGAGCAGGCTTTGGCCGCCAGCGAGTTTGAGGTTCACGATTCCAGCCGTGCCATGGCACACCGCCGAGACCACCCCGCCATTGCGCTCGTAAACATGCATGGCGATGTTCTGCAGGGCGCGGTTTTCCGCCACACCGTACATGGCGTTGCTGCCACCGACGTAATAGACGGCGCGGTACAGGCTGGGGTCGATCTGCGCCGGGGGGGCGGTGTTGCGCAGGCCGCGCATGATGCGGTCATCCTGCAGGCGCGATTCGACTTCCTTGCCCACGTACGGGTCGAGGATTGGCACGTCGCCGCCGTCGGGAGTGACGAAGTCCACTGCATAGCCGGCGGCCTGGAATGTATCCCAGGCATGGACAACCTCGCCGAAGCTGATGCTGGCCGGGATGTTGGAGCTGCCGTGAACCTTGCTGCTGGCGAGGATGAACAGAATGCGCTGCTGTCCGGTCTTGCTGGAGTTGCTGAGGCCGGTGCTGGCGACAAGTTGCTTGCTGCCGGCCTGTTGCGCGGAGGTGTCAGTCGAGGGCCGCTCCATGGCGGGTCCTGCGCTGGCAGCAGCGTCGGAAATGCCGCCCTGCCATGCGCACAACAGCAGGATCAGCAGCGATTTCAGTAGTCGATGTAGGGGCACGGGGGTCGGCTCGTTGGGGTGAGCCTGTAGCCTATATTGCCCCTTTTAAATCAATGTCTTGCTGTGCACTCCCGGAGTGCTGGAATCAATTCCCGGAGTTGGCGGCAGCCGAGCGGAAGGCCCCCGGGGGCAGGCCCTCCAGCTTTTTGAAGGCGGCGTGGAAGGTGGACATCGATTGGAAGCCGGCTTCCTCGGCGACCATCTCAAGTGGCTTTGGCGGCAGCTGCAGCAGCAGCGTTTTTGCCTCGATGACCCGCAGCTGCGCCAGGTACTGTTTGAACGAAGTCTGCTTGTTGTCGTTCAACAGCTGCGACAGCCGGCTCTGCGGGATGCCCAGTCGGCGAGCAAGGCGGGGCAGAGTCAGGCCGGGGTCCAGATGCAGGCGTTCGCATGCCATCAAGTCGGCCAAAGCCTGCAGTTGTGGCGCAGCTTCATCTTCGGAGATCCGCCGGTCCTGGTAAGGCTCGATCGGCGCTTGGCCGGAACGCAGGCGCAGGTAGACCAGCACGCTTGCCGCCAGGATGAAGGTGAAGGACAGCGCGCCGAGAATGTAGGAGGTGTAGCCGGCGGTGAAGTAGGCGGCCCAGATCAGCCAGACGCCCAGCAGCGCCCCCAGCAACAGTGTGGCTGAGGGCGTGCCAGCAAGTTGGGCGCGGTGCCGGTACAGCAACCCGCTGGCCAATAGCAGGTAGCCCAGCCAGACATATTGAATGGCCGGGGTGATGGTATGCAGCCACAGCTCGGGATGACTGGTGTAGGGCAGGAAAACATTCACCCCGATGACAATGGCCAGCAGTCCGGTGACATGCCAACGGTCTGCCCGCCGTGGGCCGGGAGTATCGGCCAAGCTTGAGCGCAGCAGGAAGAACAGGCAGGGGCCGATCATGAAGCAGGCAGTCAAACCCAGTTGCAGAACGACCCGGGGAATGTCCGGCCAGAAGTAGTAGGCGACGGATTTACCCGTCCGCATCCCCACCACCAGAATCAGCAGCGCCAACCAACGCTGGGTAGGCTCGCCCTTGGCCCGCCACCAAAGAAACGATGCGAGGACGGTGCCGATGAAGGCGCCGAGCATGGCGAAGAAGAAAAGGAAATGTTGGCTCAGCATTGGCGAAGTATTGAGAAAACCAATCTTTCGTCAAGGTGCGGAGGTCATGCGCGAGCCAGCGCTTAGCGGTGGATGCGGTCTGTCATAGGGGGCGGGTCGAGATGGCTGGGGAACTGTGCGCCGGGCGCTTCGGTCGTCACAGGCTTCATGACAGCGAGAGCCGCCAAGCCACGACGCAGGCGATGACCGCGGGTACGGCGAAGACCAGCACCAGGATGGGCAACTCTTCGCGGAAGCTGTACCCGGCATGGGCAACGCCCACCCACATGTTGATAGCTGCAACCAGCAGCCAGACCGGAATGAACGCCTTGGCTGCCAACGCCATTCCGGCCGTGGTGGCGGCCCACAGCCAGCCGAACAGGAGGAACAGGCCAAGCAGAACCAGGCCACCGACGATTACCAGAATCACATGCATGTTCATCTCTCCCCGGAACAAAATTCAGGCGTAGCCGGGCATGGTCGCGCCTGGCTGTGCGTCTCCGCTGGGGAGAATACGCTCAGACTTCCTGCGACGTCCTTGCTGCGGTGCGGTGGAAACACATCGCTGAAGGCTTACCGCGTCGTGTAGCCACCGTTGGCGAAGATCGTCTGCCCGGTGATCCACCAGCCGTCCGTTACCAGGAACCTGACGATGGGGGCGATGTCTTCGATATCGGTAAGCCCGGTCTTGCTGTATTTGCTCAGTGCGGCTGCCGACTTGTGATAAGCCACTGCATCGGGCTGTTCCTGACCGTAGAAGAACGGGGTATCCATTGGGCCAGGGCCAATGGCATTGACCGAGATACCCCTGTCGCCGAACTCTTTGGAGGCCGCGCGGGTGTAGTGTTCAACAGCCGCCTTGCTGCCGGGATAGATCGCATAGAACGGCGTGTATGCGGCCAGCAGCGAGCTGACGATGGTGACGATGTTGCCGCCATCAGCCAGTACCCGGCCTGCCTGCTGTATGAAGAAGAACGCGGCTTTGGCATTGGCATCAAAGCTTTTGTCGTAGTCCGCTTCGGTGATTTCGGCGATCGGCTTCTTGATGACCACGCCTGCGGTGTTGATCGCGACGTCGACCTGGCCAAAATGGGCCTTGGTCTGTTCGAACAGTTGCACATTGTTTGCGACTACCGCCAGATCACCCTGGAACAGGATGGCGTCCGCTCCCTTTGCTTTCAGTTCGGCGGCCGTTCTCTCTGCATCTTTTCTCGAGGAGTCGCTGTTGTAGTGGATGGCGATCCCGCGGGCTCCCGCATCGACAAACTGATGGGCCACCAGGGCGCCGAGGTTCTTGCCGCCGCCTGCGACTACCGCGACTTTGTTTTTCAGGGAATGGTCAGTCATGTTGATGGTCCTGTGATCTGGGAACGGGGTTCGGCTTGGGGCTGGAGGATTTCACGCGCTTGGGCGATCCCCAAAAAACGCGAGATGCGCGTGGATTCGTCAACGTTCCGGGCTCCGTTGGTGAATGCCTTCGTTGTTGCTCAATGCAGCGCGCATCCTTAAAAGCTGCGCGCGACTTTCCTTGGATACATCCAGGCGGCTTGCGCCGTTCTCCGTCTCAGGGGCACTCAGCCAACGTCCTGCTGAAGGTCCCAAAGCAGCGATAGCTGCTTCCCGGATGCACGCTTCCCTGAGTGCTTTCAGCACAGGCTGCAGCTCACGCATGGTTCTTACGCGCAACGGCGGATAGGGGCATTGAGCAGGATCCGCGAGCATCGCCCGTTGCAGATGAGCGGCCACATCTGCAAGCAGTGCGGAGGTTGCAGAATCCAGTTGCCGGCCTTCGGAAAGGCATCGCGTGACCCTGTCGACGAGCAGCTTCGTTTCGTTGTCGAGACGCGGATTCGTTGGCATGGCACCTTCGTCTATGTTGGGATACATGGGCACTGGAACAGGCTGGCTGCAATAGGAGCTCGCGCATTTGGCAACCAGCTCCTGGGTGGCGAAAGGGCCAGCTTTACTGGTACATGTGACGCGGACCGCGGGAATCCTGACGCTGCTTGGCCATGCTCAGGATGCTCATCATTTATCACCGGTTTCATGAGAAAGCATGCGTGTTACGCGCGCAATGGCTGGATATATTCCGCAGCGGGGAGTGGATCGGCGTGGGCATGCCCAAGCGATTCCCGTTCGAATGGGAGCAGTGCAACTTCAATTGCTTCCAGCACCATCACGTCGATCTGGTCGCCATGGTCGATAGGGTTGTTGGAACCGTTGAAGTAGAGGCTGGCGGCTGTTTGCCTGATCTTCTCAAGGATTTCAATTCGACCGTTTGCGTTCAGCGAAACATCGTCCAAAGAGTCAATCAGAAGTTTCAGTTGATCGATGCTTGAGTGCTTCATCAGGTTGATCCAGAACACGTATGTGATGCGCAAATTGGCGAGCAGATGTTGGGCGTGCAGCCTTGTCGAATCGGGAATCAAATCCAGTATCCATGGACGTGAGGGGGCATATGCTTATCTATCCAGTAAGGTCGCTTGGAACCCCCTTCAGCTTTCAGCTCCAGCTCGCGGACTGGCCGGAGGTATGCGTAATGGGCCCCAGGTTCTCGGAAGATGAAATAAACGCCGCCCTGAGGGTGGCTGTGCGGGAGCGCACGGCCTCCTCCAGGCCCGTTCCATTGCCGTGTGGCAAGCGGCGTGGTGAGATGGCTGCGCGCTTGTCACTGGGTGAATCCTTGAAGGTAATTGTTCTGAACGAGATGATAAAAAAGGATGTCTCGTATCATTCCCTGTCACGAACGCTGGGCATGCCGCCAGAATTCATCAGGCAGCGCTTGGATATCTTGGGCGCGACGGATCTTGAGTTGCTGGAGAAGGTCGCCGGTGTCCTTGGGAAGCGTTGGTTTGTGTACATTGCGTGAGGCAGTACTCAGCTGTGACATTGCAGCTGTAACAGCGTCCGTTTCCGCGGCATCGCTTGTTCCTCGCATGGGCCACTCCATCGCGACAGGAGGGAGTTCTTGAACGTAAGCTACAAAAGCGGTTCGTGGAATACACGCATCATTCTTCACCGGGCCAGTGAGAAACGATGAGGAATAGCAAAAGGGCGCGGAATCCGCTGGGGGCTGATTCGCACTAACCAGGTGTCGGGAGATTCTTTATCAAACAGCTACTTCTCTTCAGGCCGGTGCAACGCTGGCTTTCCGACATTCCGGTGCAGGATCCGGTTGATCGGCGCAATGCGCCGTTCCTGCAGATACTGCTGATTTTCCTTGGGGTTTTCATTCCACTCAACAAGTCGCTGTATCTTTACGCAGTGCTGAGTGGCCATTGGACGGCTGATTTGCCAGCGCGCAGCGCCATGCTCGCCGACCTGGCGACAGACGTGTTGATGACGTCGGCAGCATGGGCATGTGTCTGGTTGATTCGGACGGGACGCTTCCGTCGCGGCATGCACCTGTTCCTCGGCGTGGTGCTGCTGTCGATGGCGGTCATCTACATTGCAACCGGAATGCTTGGTCTACGCTTCGATCCGATGCCGATGATCCTGCTGGCGCTTGCAGGCCTGGTCTTGGGGCGGCGGACGTTGTGGATCACCTTCTCGACGTGCGTGGCCATTCTGGCTGCGACACTCATTGCCGATTACCTGCGGGCAATGCTCGGCGGGGGCCCTGCGTCGGTCGCGGGTGTCGGCAAGGCGCTATCGCTGGCCGGGATCTGGTTGATCATTGCAATCGCGTTGGATCGGACCGTGGCTGCGTTGCGCAACAGCCTTGAAGAATCGAATGCCCGGGGCCGTGAACTCGAGCTGGCGTATACGCGGCTCCAGGAGGAGGTCGTTGAGCGGGAACGCACACGCGAGCAGCTGATTCATGCACAGAAGATGGAAGCCGTTGGGCGCCTTGCCAGCGGCGTGGCACATGATTTCAATAACGTGCTCGGGATAGTTCTGGGCCAGGCCGCACAGCGGGAACGCTTGGCGGACAAGGGGGCGACAGCGCTCTACGCGGCGTTGGAGGACGTTGAGCTCGCTGCCAAGCGAGGACTGGCGATCAGCAGAAAATTGTTGAACTTCAGCAGACAGGATGTGGCGCGCCCCCAGGTTTTCGATGTGCGTGCCTCGCTCGGTGAGCTTTCGCCGATGCTGAAGCAGCTCTTTGGTGGGCGCGTGCAGTTGCAAGTTGATTGTGGTGATGAGGCCTTGCCAGTTCGCATGGATGCCGACCGCTTTGGGCTGGTCATCCTTAATGTCGCGGCCAATGCCAGGGACGCAATCCCCGGCGCGGGTACTTTCCAGATCAGGGCGGAGCGTGAAGGGAACGCTTGGGTCTCGCTGGCCTTGCAGGATGATGGCCACGGCATGACGGAGGCCATTCGTGCAAGAGCGTTCGATCCGTTCTTCACCACCAAGCCCATTGGCATGGGAACGGGACTGGGATTGTCGGTTGTGTTGGATATGGTTCTTGAAGCGGGTGGGAAAGTTGAACTTGCTGTTCGGCAACCACAGGGAAGCACGGTGAATATACTTCTCCCTCTGGCGCATCTGCCGGCAAGTCCCCGCGGCTCAGTTGGCGAGCAGGTAACCCTTTCCACGGACTGACAGCAGCGGCAATGGAGACGACTCGGGAGCAGCCGTGGCGGCCTTTCTGCGGATTCGGTGCACCAGGGCTTCGAGGCGGTGCGGATCGAAGTCGGAGGCATTGTCTGTCAGTGCCTCGATCAAACGCTCCTTCTCGACCGCCTGACCGCGGTTGGTATTCAGCAGGCTTAGAAGTGATCGTTCTGGAGTAGTCAGGGCGATGATTCGCCCGGACGGAGGCACCAGGCACCAGTCGTCAGATACCAGCGCCCAGCGGTCACCAGCGCTCTCGGTATCGGAGCTGCATGCCTCGTTCCGGGCGCGGCCAAGACGGCGTGACAAGCTGTGCAGCGTGGCTGCAATGATGTCGATGTCGACTGGCTTTGCGAGGTAGGCATCAGCGCCGTGGAGCATTGCCTGAAGGTGGTTGTCCCGGCTCTCCGTGCCCGTGAGCATGATCAGGCCAAGCCCGGGCTGTATCTGGCGAAGGTGCGCCGCAATACTCAAGCCATCCTCACCCGGCAGGGCGATGTCCAGGATCACAACGTCAAACTTCCGGGTCAGCAGGCCGCGGTAGAGGCCTGCGGCGTCATTGAAGCCGTCCACCTTGAAGCCATAGTCACGCAGACCAGGAAGCAGGACGCGTTCAAGCAGCACCGTATCGTCTTCGGTAATTGCCACCCTCACTGGAAGGTCGGGGCTTTTGTCGACTTGGTCGCTCAAGTTGGTGATGTCTGGGTGGTCTTGCCAAGACTACTTGAGTTACGCGGGAATCATCCAGCTTTTCGTAGGCAGTGAAGCTTGGCAGCTGGCAGTGGACAGCCATGCGGGCATTGAGTGGCAGGCACTTCCAGCAGGTTCGGTCTTGCTGGCTCGCTTGCCTGGCCTGAATGGGTGGTTTGAAGCAGGCAAAGGCCGGTAAAGCCGCAGTTGATGGACATGCCTCGCTGTAAGGCGAGGGCGATGCCATTCGCACAAGTGTACGAATAGGCATAGACCGTGTTGTGCTGAGAGGCATAGTTGATTCATCTGTGGCTCATTTTGTGCACACTATTCCTCGCAGGTTGGTGATAGTGCGAGCGGTTCTCTCTTAACGCTGTTGCATTTGATGATGAAGATAGCCGCAACGAGCAGCATTAACTACTCGCTACCGATTGTGAACCCCTGATGCCCAAAGATCGGAGAGCAAGGGTCCAATACACGAATGCCCCACATCCTCCCGGCTTCCAGTTGAGAGGCGAGGGATAGCTGAATGAGCTGGATGTTGCCGAATTAGGACAGGCTCGGCGCCTCCACAGACCCTAGCCGCGAGCGTAGCGCACGCGCTGCGATGACCTTTCTCGTATCGATGAGTAGGATTGCGATCACATAGAGCGAGAATAGGATGATCCAACCAAGTAGCCAGCGTTGCTTGGTTAGATCTTGGTGCAGGTCTTTTGTCTCTTCCGGATTCTGCAGTGCCTTGCAAATTGCCGCGACGTCAGTCTTCGTGAAAGGCGGGCGATTGATGGTGGGTGCCGCGCAGTCCTTTGCAGCCAAGCCTGGTCGGCTCAACCAGAAGTCTGTCATGGGTAGTGCCGAATTCTCTGTAAGAATGAATCGCGTGCCACTTTCTCGCATCTTGTAAACAGGGCCGGGAGCAGTGATGAAGACTAGGCTGGTAGCGATAAGGAAGGCGAAGAGAAGAAACACTATCGCGATCACAAACCGTGCGAACCTTCCGGGAATCTTCTTCTCATTAATCTTGCATGTTGTGACGTCGAAGTACTCCCCTGCGCGCCGTATGAGTTGCGAGGGCAAATTCCGTTGCTTGGAGAACTCTATGAGCCGGCGAGCGTCTTCCAATGTGCCTGCGTTGATGTGTGAATAGTACTGATACGCCTGCAAACTGGTCGTCTCAGATATGTACTGTTGAATTACTGTGTCCTCGACCTCTGTCTTTCCGGACAGTGTTCTCCACATGCGAACGCGTAGAAGATGGCCCGATCCTGTGCGAATGAAAAGGGTGGTCGCAGCGATAAGGAAGACGACTATCGTGATGATGGGGATCAGGTTTGATGCGGATATTAGTTGATTAATCATGCGGTCCTGCTTGAGGTGGACATCGGTGCAGTTTCGCGCATGCCACTCTCACGAGCTGAGACTGGGTTCTTGGGGGCGATGTCCCACGAAGGTCGCTGATAGGGTCCGAATTGGCGTGTTTGACACGCGTCCCGTATTCGGAACTCTCCACAATAACGTCGCTTTCCTTGGTCTAGGATCTGCGAGAGCGGGCCTAGGTGGTACAAACAGCCAGCCAGTTGGGCTTTGCCGCCAAATGAACTGGGCAGAGGCACCAAGTGAATTGGACACCGCCACCAGCTTGTTGGGCACCTGCGGGTACCGATGAGATTGATCACCTGGATCAGCAGAAGATGATCACGCGACCGAGCCTGGTGACCAGCATCGTTGCTCGGTCAGAACCATCGTTCCCATAGGTCGCCGATACCTTTGATCAGATCAACGCCCCCTGACAGCGCCGCCAAACGCTGGGTCCGGCTAACAACTCAGCGTATAACCGGACCCAGCGGTAGGCTCGGTGGCCGCACCAATGGCCGCTCTGGGTCGCATGACGCCCTGCGGCCAGAAGCGGCCGTTCAACGCCTGAGTTAAGCCGCGCCGCGAAGCGGCGTCGGCTTGAATGAATTGTTAGCTTCGTGCTGATTAGTAAGCCGAAAGACCATCGTTTTCCAAGACAAAATTCTCCACCATGTCCATCCCGGTCATGCTTTGTGCAAGCAGCCCGAAATTATGTGCTTCTGGAGGCTGTATGCTGCGACCTTCCTGCGTATCGAGGCCAATGATGTATTGGATGAGTGCATCTACACTCTGCCTATTGATGCAGCATTCATTGCGCGTAAGGAGCACATTAAGCCTTCCGGTGCGATAAGCACGATTTTTGAGGTCTGCTATCACCTCGTTATTGACATCGTGCGTACCAGCGCGAATGGCGTCAATTCTGCTTTCAATATCGCAGTATATTTCGGAAAACTCAGCAAGCTCCTCCAAGTATTTTGGGCGAAATGCAATTCTCTCAATTTTATTTATGCTGCCCGGGAGCTTATTTTCTGGAGGAATGCAAACTGTTATTGAATCTTCCTTGTCCTCACGCCACGTCGGCGTCTCGCGATCCATAACATCCTTGATGTAGCGCTGAATCCATAGAAAATAAATCGTCTGAGGATCGGTGATACTCACGCGAAACAGGAGAAATGGGGTGCTGAATTTCTCCACATAAGAGAGCGACTTCTTGTCGATGCAGTAGTTGATTGTGCCCGCTTGGACCGGCTTAAGCGACTCTTCAGTGCCCTTGATCTGAATATGGAAAACGGATCCAGTTGCGTCGAAAGCATCTTTGCCCTTCGCATCTTTCAGGCCCGGTGCAAAAATTTCCACCATCAGATCGATTCCATAGTCGCGTTCGGTCAGTTCTCGCACGACCCAATGGTGCGGCAACTGCGCTATGACGGCCTTGACGGCCCTGGAATCGACGATGTGCGTTTGAGTTCTCATCTAAGAAGCTACCTACCTAATAGACGGACCCGTGGGTCCGGTTATACGACTTATCCACAAAGCACCATATGGCGGGCTTTCCCTTGATACAGCTCGATCTTAGGGCGGCGGGGTCCGGCTAACAAGCCGGCGTATAACCGGACCCAGCGCTAAGCTCAGCGCGGCACCAATGACCGCTATGGGTCGATTGCAGCCGGCGCAATGGAAGGAGCGGTGTCCAGTTCATTTGATGCCTCTGCCCAGAATGTTTGGCGGGAGTGCCCAGTTTGTTTGGCGATCACTGCCCAACAGGTTGGCGTTTAGCATAGGTGGTGAGCAAGGAGAAGCGGAAATCTGCTGAGTGCAAAGAAAATGAGGGCTGAGCTCGAAATTGATGGCACTGCTTAACAATCGTATGCGTGGGCAATCTGAAGGGGCGAGTGCGCCTTGGCCTGCTCAAAGCATCTGCAGTCCGGATCGTTCTATCTCTACGATTGCGCCGCTGCCAAAAATTAAGCTGGCCTCATCAGGGCTGCATCGGACTAGACGATAAGTTACCAAAGGATCTTTGGTATGCCCTTCCACATACGGCGTACGTGCGTGGACTAATTCGAGAACGCAAGATGTGTCTAGATGTACAGGAAATGCAGATGCCGGCATCTGCTCTAGGGCTGCGCAGGTGAGGTCTATGAGGATCTTTTCCGATCCCATGAGGTAACGGTGGATGCACGCGCCCGGTAGTGATCTTGCAAGTGCTCGGCCCGATATCCACTGCATGTCCGTGTTGCGCACATGCTGAGCGATACGGTACGACATCAGGCATGCTAGGAAGCCTTGAATGTCGCCCCGGCGCACCAATGCGTCTGTGGAGAATGCTGGATAGATCTTGCTACTTCCGTCTTCACTTGGAAATTCGTACCGAATTGCAGTCGGTCTAGCCAGGGAAAGCGGTGCTGGATATCGCTTTGGGAGGGTTCACCCCCGTTATCACGGACACTTACGAGAAGGCCGACCGAGGCCTTGAGGAGTGTTCATGTCGAAGCGAAGGAAGTTCAGTGCAGAGTTCAAGCGTGGCGCAGT